>SHLT01000082.1 GCA_004282875.1 Chromatiales bacterium
GAGGGCCCCCCAACACCTGTGCCTATGAGAACAAAGATGGGCTGTTTCGTCGATACGGAATTCCCATCCTGATTCTCGGTATTTACCTAGCCGAAACTGACATTTGTCAGTCAACAAAGACTCGGAGCCTGGCGTACGGAGAAGCCGAATATCTAACGTTTTCCTGTAGGTGTAATCCACCTGCTGAAACTGACTTTTGTCAGTGTTTCGGCAACGTCAAATATCTATTGTCTGCTAGCTCCGGACAAGTGTCCGCATTCGGGGACAGTTGCGACCGGGCCAATAATGACAATCCAATAGGGGAGTACAATGATGAACAGGTTCGGCAGATTCAAAGCTTCGGCCTGGTCTTTCCTCGTAGTGACGATATTCGCGTTTGCGCTGAGTGGCTGCGAGGGCAGCGATGGCTCAGATGGCGCAACGGGCGTCGCGGGCCCACCGGGGCCGGCAGGACCTCCGGGACCGGCAGGACCTCCGGGTGTGCCGGACAACGTAACGGCAGCAATAGAGGCGTCCAAGGCCGAATCTTGCGGCACGTGTCACGACGGTGTTGGCGGTGGTCACCAGGCAATTTACACGGCCTACGAAGACGCAAGCGCGTTCGAGTTGATCTTCGACAGCTTCACCAGCGTTAACAATGGCGGCGTCTTTGACGTCACGCTCGAGTTCACGATTCTGAAGGATGGCGTACCGTTTACAGATTTTGACTCCCTGGATCAAAAACGCTTCTTCGTCGATCGTTATGACGCGACCGATGGTAAGTTCTACGAAGCATTCCAGAGCCTTGGAAGCGTCGTAATGGGTGCCGCGGGTGAATACACGGCAACCAGAACTGGTTTGACGTATGACCCGACGGTCAGTGGTCAGGTTTATGGCTACATCGCCCAGGGTGTTCTTTTCACCCATGAAGGCCCGTCATCCGAGCTTCCAGCTGGCTCGCACGTGCATCTCTATGATGACGTCGCCAACGCCGGCATGGCATTTGGTGATGCCGATCCGGCAGATCCTGATTCCTACGTTTCGGCAGCCAATGCCGAAGGTTGCGAAAACTGCCACGGCGCGCCGTACATGAAGCACGGCTACCGCGCCGCACAGGTTCCGGGATTGCCGGACTTTGCAGCATGTAAGGTTTGCCACAACGACGACGGAAATGGCGGTCACACAGAATGGCAGTACATGGTCGACGAGCCCTTTAACTGGGCGACCGGCGTTGCCGAAACGGCTGACTACTCCTATCTGCGCACGGTAATGAATGACACGCACATGTCGCATGCCATGGAATTCCCGTACCCGATGTCCATGTCCAACTGCAATACCTGCCACGAAGGCAAACTCACGCAAGTTCTCGACGATGCAGTATTCACTGCAGAAACCTGCAAGAGCTGCCACGCGGTTCAGGGTATCGACGCATGGCCAGAGGATGCCGGCGCGACGCTCGAAGGCCTGTATGCACAACCGCATCGTGCGCCGCCCATGGAGTTCCTGTGGACGAAAGCCGGTGTTGACACGTTCCATAGCATCGACCTGAATTGCCAAGCGTGCCACGGCACAGCTGGCTTCAGCTCGCTGACCGACTACCACTCGGGCTACGACGATCACATCTATGACGCCACGGGCACGAAGTTTGCTGATACCTATACGGTGTCGATAGACAACGTCTCGGTGGCCGGCGATCTGGTTACAGTCGAGTTTAGCTCGAGCGATCCTGCGATCGTTCCGGAAGTCCTCCTTTCGTTCTATGGATGGGATACGCGGAACTTCATCGTTGGCTCGCACGAACGCGATGCCAATGTTACCGGCTGTGCCGGTCGTCGTCCTGGCTGTAACATGGAATACGTACCAGAGAGTTCGGGCGGTGGTGCAAATCCGTTGTTCACGGAAGACGCACTCAGTGTACCGGGTGCCTGGATAGTCACCGCTGACTTGTCCGCATGGCAGCTGACGAAGACCGACCTGATGCCTGACCTGATTACCAATGGTGTTGTTTCGAAGATGGAAGTGTCGATTGCACCTGAACTGGAACTCGGCGGTGAAGACGTCGTTCTCGAAGCAGTTAGCGATACGTTTGATCTGAGCACCAATACGTTCGTCGCTGATTACTTCTCCGGTGCAAATGCAACGGTCGATCTCGACAAGTGCAACGTCTGCCACGACTCGCTGGCAAGCACGTTCCACGACGGTAGCGGCCGCGGTGGTGATGGTATCCAGGTTTGTAAGGCATGCCATACCACGACGTTCCCTGGCAGCCACATCGAACTGGCGTCTCGTGCCATCGACAGCTACGTCCACGCGATCCACTCATTCCAGCCGTTTGACCTGGATGACGTGGCAGCGGCAGACGATCCTGTATTTGACGCGCGCAACGAGCAACACATCAATCACACGTTCCCGAACTTCACGATTCGGAACTGTGAGGCCTGCCATAACCCGGGTACCTACGACGTGCCGGATCAGTCCAAGTCCATGCCTGGCGTTCTGCGGGCATCGTGGGATATCGCGGATCGTAACATTGGCACAATCCCTGAGTACGTCACGGGTCCGGCATCACGGGCTTGCGGCGGCTGCCACAGGGCTGACCTGATCAATCCGGACCTTGCAGGCGATCTCGCGAGCTTCAACGCGCACACCGAAGCCTTCGGCACGCTTGAGGCAAATGACGACGATGACATGATCCTGTTCGGCATCATCGACAAGATCATGGGTATGTTCTAAACCGCACAACAAACAGCAGGTAATGACTGGCCGGGAGAGCAATCTCCCGGCCTTTTTTTTTGACCTTCGGTAACTCCTTACGAGTCTGCGGTATTCACGCTTTCGAACCTGACAATTATCAGTGTTGCCGCTGAAACAATTTCATACCTTGTACTGGCGCAATGCTGTCCATTCTCAGGCGGTTGTTACGCAAGGGGACATCACAACAACCAGGAGGCATACCATGTCCACCAGAATCAGACATTTGCTGCTGTTGGTAGCAAGTGCATTTCTTTTTGCCGGCTGCGAAGGCAGCGACGGAGCAGCGGGCGCGCCAGGCGCATCGGGTTCCGATGGCCAGGACGCCGTTGATACCGGCACCATCAGCGTGACCGTAAGTTTCAGCGGTGGAGCTGTCGAAGGTGCAACAGTCACCACAGACCCCGCAACCGTCAGCGTCGATACCGATGCCACGGGTACCGCGCTGCTCGACGTGCCCATCGGCGTCTATGACGTCACGGCTACGATATCGGGTATCACCGCAACGGAATCCCTGGTGAACGTTGCTGCCGGACTGACGTCGGACGTATCGTTGACCGTCAGCGGAATCCCGGGAATGGTTACCGGTACCGTGCTGGCACCTGACGGCACAGCCGTAGAAGGCGCCGTAGTATCGGCACCAGGCAGCGCAGACGTAGCGACTGACGCAACAGGCGCATTCGCCATCGACTCCGTCGTTAGCGAATTCCTGTCGATCACACCGCCGGCCGGATCCAACCTGCTGCCCGGTGATACACGTCATTCAGTTCGCCCGGGCGACATCGTCTCTATGACGCTCTCGGGCGGCCCGGAAAGCGATGCGATATTCCTGGGTAGCGATGTCTGCCTGATTTGCCACAGCGGCGGTCTCGCAGACGCCTGGATGAGTTCTGGTCATTATCGTGTCGTCGAACGCTCGCTCGTCGAAATGGACCCCTTCAGCTTCCCGGCTGATCCGGGTGCAGGCAACTGCAGCGGCTGGATCGATACCGGTGTCCTTTCAAACATTCCGGGCGAACCTTCTGTCAAGGGGCAGGAGAGTCACGGCACTTACATCCGCACCTGCAACGACGACCCTGATCTGCGCTACGAAGTGCTGTTTGATGAAACGGGCAACGGCCCGAGCGATTTGAGTGATCTCGTGGTTCCGGTTTATGCAACGTATGGCGGCCCGGGCACGCAAGCCGGCGAAATCGCCGTACTGCAGGATCGTGGCGAAGCGAACGACATCCACGGCGCGTGGAAACAGCGTTATATGTTCAGCATTGCCGATCTCGGCACCTGCTCGACGACGAACCCGGAAGGCACGTTTGACAAGAACGCGAAACCGGATTTCATCGGTTGGGATACGACCCAGACCTGTGAAGACATGCTGACGCTGCCGATTCAATTCAACCAGCGGACCAAAGAGTGGGTGTCCTACCATCCATGGGAATGGTACGAGCAAAGACGCGCTTACTCGAAGAAGTGCTCTGGCTGCCATGAGGCCGGCCTGCAGATCACGGCGGTTGGCGGATTGGTCACCGAATACTCGGCGGTTGACTATCGAATCGGTTGCGAAAAATGCCATGGACCGGGCAGCAGCCACGTTGGTAACGGCGCGGACCCGAACTTCATCATGAACCCGAACCACATGACGGCCCAGGCGGCCACCGAGATTTGCGGTGCCTGCCACAACCGCGGATCGGATCCAATTGATGGCGCGTTCGGATTCCCGTGGCGTAGCGACGTTGCGGACTTCGACGGCAACTTCATTGCCGGCCTGCATACCCTGACGTGGGATGCAGTCGATGCGCCGGAAGGCTACTTCCTTGAGAAACCGGGCAACTGGCCGACAGGCTTCCCGTCGAAGCATCGCCAGCAATACAACAGCTTCTTCGGCTCAGCTCATATGGACAACCCGTTCGAGAAGGTCACGTGCTATGACTGCCATTCACCGCATAGCGGCAAGGGTGGCCCATTCCACTTCAGCAATACGGATTCTGCTGGTGACGAATACGACTTTGGCGGCAATGGTCAGGCATTGATGTCCAATGCCAGGTGTCTGAGCTGCCACGCAACGCACGGACCGTTCGCTACAGTGACACTTGAAGACGTTGCTATAAACCATACGTCGAATGGCGGAACAATAGCAGTCAATGGCGTCGATCTGATGCCGACGGCCACTGAGCAGGATTCGGCGTTGATGTTGATCGAACAGGCTGTGAAGAACCACAGCGGCGAGGCCGCGGGCATGCCGTTCGCACCTTACCAGCCGACCGAGTCTCACATTCCTGTGAACTACGAGCTTGGTGACGGTCCGGTAGGTCGCTGCACGTCCTGCCACATGACCAAGACGGCCAAGAGCGGTACCTGGTTCGTCGATGCTGACGGCAAGACGATCGCGGGCGACAACACGGATCACAGCTTCCAGGTTGTCGAGCTTGAAGCTGGCACAGACCAGCCGAACGCCTGTGGCAGCTGCCACGCGTCGTTCCGTACGTCGTCAATTCCGCCGGGCGGTGACTAGTTCGGTAGATTCTTTTAAGCTTGATCGAGGGGCGGCTCTGCCGCCCCTTTTTTTGTCATTTGAAATACCGTTCCACATGGTGAACCCCATTTATTGGCAGGTTCGAGCGATCCGCTAGAATTCCCTATTGATTCAATAACTCGCGGAAGCCCCTATGGCGCAGGACGAAGAAGACATCATATTGGCCGATCTGCCCGACGAGGAACTCGTCGAGCAGATGTTCGATGACCTGTACGACGGGCTCGCCGATGAAATCGCCGAGGGCACGCAGATCCTGCTCGACCGCGGCTGGGAAGCGAAGCGGGTGCTCGATGACGCCCTCGTCGGCGGCATGAACATTGTCGGTATCGATTTTCGGGACGGCATCCTGTTCGTGCCCGAGGTCCTGCTGGCGGCGAACGCGATGAAGGCCGGTATGGCAATCCTGCAGCCGATCCTGTCCGCGAGCGGCGCGGAGCCCGTGGGCAAGATCGTCATTGGCACGGTCAAGGGCGACATCCACGATATCGGCAAGAACCTCGTCGGCATGATGATGGAGGGCGCCGGTTTTGAGGTCGTCGATCTCGGTATCAATACCGACGCCGAGACCTATATCGAAGCGCTCCGGGAACACCGACCGAATATTCTCGGTATGTCGGCACTGCTCACGACGACCATGCCGTACATGAAAGTCGTTATCGATACGATGAAAGAGGAAGGTCTGCGCGATGACTTCATCGTCCTGGTCGGTGGTGCCCCTCTGAACGAAGAATTCGGCGAGGCGGTGGGTGCGGATGCCTATTGTCGCGATGCGGCGACCGCGGTCGAAGTAGCAAAGCAGCTTGTCCTGGAACAGCGCGCGTCCTGACGTGACCGAAGCAACGGTCCTCATCATTGCGTGCGGTGCACTGGCGAAAGAGATCGTTGAACTGCAGCGGCTGAATGGCTGGTCGCACATCAGGGTCCAGTGCCTGCCTGCCGAATTGCATAACCGGCCGGAGAACATCCCGGCAGCTGTTGAGGCGGCAATAGAAAAACACCGGGACGACTACGACCAGCTGTTTGTTGCCTACGCCGACTGCGGCACGGGCGGGGCCCTGGACCGGGTTCTTGCGCGGCACGGCATTGAGCGGCTCCCGGGCGCGCACTGCTACGAGTTCTATTCGGGCTCGCAAGCGTTTGCAGCATTGACTGAGCAGGAGCCGGCCTCGTTTTACCTGACCGACTTCCTCGCGAGGCATTTCGACCGGCTCGTGAAAAAAGGGCTGGGTCTCGACCGGCATCCCGAACTGATGCCCGAGTATTTCGGTAACTACAAACGGCTGGTGTACCTGTCGCAGGCGGAATCTCTGCAACTGGAAACGGCGGCTCGCGAACACGCGGACTACCTGGGCCTGGCTTTTGAGCATCGGCATACGGGCCTCGGCCCCGTGGGCCAGGATATTGGAGAACACCTCATTCAATGGCGAAACTGATCTGTATCTACTGGCGCGATATCCCGGCACAGGTAGTGGGCCGGGCAGGGCGTAAGTCCACATTCAAGAGAGAACTGGCGCCGCGCTTCGCGACGGCGATCGATCGTGCTGCGATGCGAGCGGGTCGCGGCTCGAGCGACGCCTACCTCGAGGACTGGCGCCGCGTGTCAGAGGACGTCGACGGTGATCTGGAAGCCGCCGTGGACGAACGCGTGGCTGCGCTGGAACACGAATTCAATCCCGAGTATCTCGAAAAAGTCGTCAAGGCCGGCGGCCTGGTTCAAGAAGGAAGCACGGAATGACGGACACAGTCATCAGTTCAAAATCGAAGGAAGTCGTGATCGGCTTCGAGCGCCCGTTTGCCGTTATTGGCGAGCGCATAAATCCCACCGGCCGCAAGTTGCTGGCCGAGGAGATGAAGAACGGCGACTACAGCCGCGTCGAGGCCGATGCCCTCGCCCAGGTCGCGGCGGGCGCGCACATCCTGGACGTCAATGCGGGCATACCCCTGGCCGACGAACCGGCGATTCTTGCCGAGTGTATTCGGCTGGTGCAGTCGGTCACCGACGTGCCGCTCTGCATCGACTCTTCGATTGTCGCCGCCCTCGAGTCGGGGCTCGAGGCCTACCAAGGCAAGGCCTTGCTCAACTCGGTGACGGGCGAGGAAGAACGGCTCGAAGCAGTATTGCCGCTCGTGAAGAAATACGGGTGCGCCGTCATCGCCATCTCCAATGACGACGACGGCATCTCAGAAGACATCAACGTGCGCTTCAACGTGGCGAAGAAGATCGTCGAGCGCGCGCAGGACCACGGCATCCCGGCCAGTGATGTCGTCGTCGATCCGCTGGTGATGCCGATCGGGGCTATCAACACCGCGGGGGTGCAGGTCATGGAACTGGTCCAGCGGCTGCGGACCGAACTCAAAGTCAATACGACCTGCGGCGCCTCCAACCTGAGTTTCGGGCTGCCGAATCGCAATGGCCTGAATACCGCGTTCATCAGCATGGCGATCGCGAACGGCATGACCTCGGCAATCACCAATCCGCTGCACGCGGAAATCATGCAATCGATTCGCGGGGCGAACGTGGTCATGGGCAATGATCCCGAATGTGCCGACTGGATTGGCAACTACCGCGAGCCGTCTGCAGACGGCGCCCAGCGCCGTGGCCGTCGTGGCGGCCGGCGCCGGCGTCGCGGCTGACACCGAACACGATGTCCCGCGCTCCCGACACGGACCCGATGATCGTCTTTATGCCGTCCGGCAAGCGCGGCCAGTTTCCGCGTGGGACCGCGGTCCTGGAGGCGGCGCGCAGTCTCGGGGTCGACATCGATTCGGTCTGTGGCGGCAGGGCGATGTGCGGACGCTGCCAGGTCGAAGTCGCCGAGGGCGAGTTCGCCAAGCACGGGATCAATTCGACCACGGACAGTGTTTCGGGACAGGGTGAAACCGAGGAACGCTTTCGTGAGCGACGCGGGCTGGGCGAGACCCGGCGCCTGAGCTGCCAGGCGACGCTTGTCTCGGACGTTGTTATCGACGTGCCGGCAAGCTCGCAGGTGCATCACCAGGTCGTGCGAAAACCGCACGAGGATCACGATATTGCGATCGACCCGGTGGTCCATGCGCACTTTGTGGAGGTACCCCAGCCCGAGCTCGATGAGGCGCTCGGTGACCTGGAGCGCCTGTACGGAGCGTTGGCCGCCGAGTGGGACTTGCATGACCTCACGTGTGAACCGGCGGTTGTCCGCGACCTGCAGGCAGTTTTGGCGGCTGGAAAGCGCCAGGTGACGGTGGCCGTCCGCCACGGCAGCCATGTCATAGCCGTTTGGCCAGACTTCAGGGACAAACTGTACGGGATTGCTTTCGATGTCGGCTCAACGACGGTCGCCGCGCATCTTTGCGACCTCGCGAGCGGCGAGGTCGTTGCGAGCGCTGGAAGCATGAATCCGCAGATTCGCTACGGCGAAGACCTGATGAGCCGCGTGTCCTACATCATGATGAACCCGGGAGGCGAAGGGAAATTGATCGACGCCGTTCGGGAAGCCATGAACGATCTCATCGGCGAGGTGGCGGCCGAGGCCGGGGTCGATGTGACCGACATTGTTGAGATCACAGTCGTCGGCAATCCGATCATGCAGCACCTCGTACTGGGTATCAGCCCGGTGGAACTCGGCACGGCGCCGTTCGCATTGGCGACCGACTCAAGTGTCGATTTACGTGCGTCGGATATCGGGCTCATGATCAACGCGGGCGGGCACGTGTACGCTCTCCCGTGTATCGCCGGGCATGTAGGGGCCGATGCAGCAGGCGTGCTGCTGGCTGAAGCGCCGCAAAGGCATGACGGAGTGTCGTTGATAGTAGACGTCGGTACCAATGCGGAAATTCTTCTCGGCGATGCCGGGGCCCTGCTGGCTGCATCCAGCCCGACAGGACCCGCCTTCGAAGGAGCCCAGATTAGCGGCGGACAGCGGGCCGCGCCGGGCGCCATAGAACGCGTCCGGATCGATAAGGAGTCGCATGAGCCCCGTTTCAAGGTGATTGGATGTGACCTCTGGTCAGACGACCCTGATTTTGCCGACGAGGTAAAACAGGTAACGGGCATTTGCGGATCCGGAATTATCGAAGTGGTGGCCGAAATGTTCCTCGCAGGCATCCTCGACGCAAACGGGAAGATCAATGAGTCAACATCGTCGCGCGTTGTGGAAGACGGGCGCACAATGGCTTACGTGCTTCACGATGGCGATCCGTCCATTCACATCACGCAGAACGACGTCCGCGCCATACAACTGGCAAAGGCGGCGTTGCATGCAGGTGCCAGGTTGCTGATGGAGCACCACGGTGTGGAAAAAGTCGATCGCATTCGCCTGGCCGGCGCATTTGGTGCTCATATCGACGTCAAGTACGCGATGGTGCTCGGCCTGATTCCTGAGTGCAACCTCGACCAGGTGTCGTCGGCCGGAAATGCTGCGGGGACGGGCGCGCGCATTGCTTTGCTGGAAAAGGCTTCACGTGACCGGATCGAACAACAGGTCCGCAACGTCATCAAGATTGAAACAGCGGTCGAACCCCGCTTCCAGGAACACTTCGTTGCTGCCATGGCCATTCCGGGCGGCGAGACAGCCAAGACGTCGAATTCCAGGCGGCGGCGCGGGCGGCGGGCACGCTCATGACGGCGTTGTCTGCCGAGGAAACCCGGGTGCTGAAGCATACTCTGCGTGAGGCCTACATGGAGGTATTCCCGACAGCTACCATCGAGACGCGACTCGATGTGCTCGAACCGAATTCCTATGTCGCTGTGACGTGTTCGCCGAGCAAGGGCGTCGACGTGACACTCGACCTGTCCGAGCGACTCGCCAACAAGGGATTCAAGGTGGTGCCGCACCTGGCTGCGAAGATGGTGCGGAACAAATCGCATCTGCACGAAATTATCGCGAGACTGAACGACCTGCCGATCATCAGTATTTTTGTCCCTGGCGGCGATGCCGAGGCGCCACTGGGAGACTACTCGACCGCGCTCGACCTGCTTCGAGATATCGCGGAGACAGACCACAAGTTCACTGAGATTGGCGTGGCGGCACACCCCGAAGGGCATCCGGCTGTTGCGACAGACGTGCTGACTGGCGAATTACGCAGGAAGCAGGAGATTGCCAATTACCTGGTCACGCAGATGTGCTTTGATGCGGATGCTGTAGTGTCCTGGCTGCGCTCGATCAGAGAGCAGGGCGTTTCCCTGCCGGCATGGCTCGGGATTCCAGGCGTCGCGGATCGCGCATCGCTCCTGCAGACATCCATGCGTATCGGTGTGGGCGACTCATTGCGTTACCTGAAACGAAACCCCAGGCTTGCTGCAAGACTCATGTGGTCAAACGAGTACCGGCCCGATGGGCTGCTGTCCGAGCTCGCACCGTACCTGGCGGACCCGGCGTATGATATTCGGGGACACCATGTCTATTGCTTCAACCAGGTCGAAAAAACGGAGCAGTGGCGCCACAAGTTCCTGGAGGAGCTGAGCTAATGGCGCGACGCAGTCGACGTAAGAGACGTTCAGCCAATGAAATTGCGCAGCTCGAGTGGCGCAATGTCTCGAATGCATACGGCCCAATCAATGTCCTCGATGATGAACAGGTGCAGACCATCGTCAACGGCGCACTCGAGGTACTCCAGTCAAACGGTATACGTTTTCTTGAGCCGGGCAGCCGCCAGCGCCTGGTAAAGGCCGGCGCCGACGTCGACGAAGACACGATGATGGTCCGCTTTGATCCGTCACTGGTTCTGGAGCAGGTTGCGCAGGCACCGGCGTCTTTCGAACTGCGCGCACGTAACCCCGAACACGACCTGCTGTTTGGCGGCAATCGCGTTAACTTCGCCTCGGTAGGTGGCCCTGCGTTCGTCAGTGATCTCGACAATGGCCGGCGGCCGGGCAACTACGATGAGATGTGCGACTACCTGCGTCTCGTGCAGAGCCTGAACATCATCCACCAGGAAGGCGGCGGTCCGTTCGAGGCCATGGACTTGCCTGCGGAGACCCGGCATCTTGATCTTTATCTCGCCCAATATCGCCTGACCGACAAGAATTGCCAGTCGTACGCACTTGGTGGCGCTCGCGCCAGGGACTCAGTCGAGATGGCTTGCATAGCGCTAGGCGCGGATCGCGCGGCCTTGCTCGAAATGCCCGCATTACTCGCGATCATCAACACCAACTCGCCGTTGCAGCTCGACATTCCAATGACCGAGGCCATTGACGAACTCGCGGCGGCCGGTCAGGTGTGTTGCATCACGCCGTTTACGTTGGCCGGCTCAATGAGTCCTGCAACGCTTGCCGGAACACTGGTGCAACAGACAGCCGAAATCCTGGCCGTTGCGACCTATGCTCAAATCGTACGACCGGGTGCCCGCGTCATGTACGGCAGCTTTTCGTCCAATGTCGACATGCGCAGTGGCTCGCCGGCCCTTGGAACGCCGGAGTACACGAAAGCCGCACTGGCGAGCGGGCAAATCGCCAGGAAACTCGGGCTGCCGTTCCGATCCAGCAATACAACGATGTCCAACTGCAATGACGCACAGGCGGCGTACGAAAGCCAGATGTCACTGTGGGGTTCGGTTATGGGCGGCGCGCACCTCGTCAACCATGCGGCGGGCTGGCTTGAGGGCGGCCTTACGGCGTCATTCGAAAAGCTCATTATCGATGCCGAGATGCTGCAGATGATGGCTGAATACCTGCGCCCGATCGAGCTCTCGGATGATGAACTCGCGCTTGATGCGATCGCCGAAGTTGGGCCGGGCGGTCATCACTTTGGCACGGCGCACACGCTGGCGCGATATGAAACGGCTTTCTATGCACCGCTGATTTCGAGCCGCGAGAATTTTGAGAGTTGGCAGGAGGCCGGTAGCGCGGACGCGGCGACTCGCGCGAACGCGACATGGAAGCAAATGCTCCAAGACTACGAACAACCGCCGCTTGATGCGGCGATTGATGAAGCGCTCGTCGACTACGTCGAGCGCCGCAAACAGGAATCAAGATAATGCGACCAACACTCAGTGTTCTTTCCAACGCCATGATCGGGAATATTCTCGACGAGGCAAAACGGATCATGGCGGAGACGGGAATAGAGATCCGGGGCGAAAAGCTCAGGCAACGACTCCTGGATCATGGTCTTGAGACCGACGCGTCCGGCAAGCGCATCCTGTTTACGCCGGACGTTGTCGAGGCAGCTATCGCGAGTGCGCCGAACTCGTTCACGCTGCATGATCGCGACGGCAATCCGTTTACCGAAATCGGCGGCAACAACGTGCACTACGTGCCGGGCTCGAGCGGCCTGAAGGTTCAGGACCACAGGACCGGGGAGACCCGGCTCTCGAACTCGACGGATTTTATCGAGTACGCGCGCCTCTGCGACGGCCTCGAACACATTGCCTACCTGGCTACGGCGTTTTCCACCAACAAGGACATCGAGTCGCAGGTGTCGGACGCATGGCGCCTTTACATGTGCCTCACGACATCGAAAAAGCCCATCGTCTCGGGTGCCTTCAGCGAGGAGGGCGTGCCGCGCATGGCGGACATGATGCAGATGTTCCGCAGCGATCGGGCCGATCTTGTCGCGAAGCCCATGTCGATCTTCACGATCACGGCGACGGGCAATTTCCGCTACGGCGAGGATTCCTGCCAGAACCTGCTCGACTGCGTCGAGGCCGGTATCCCGGTCGAGATCGTACCCGTGACGCTCATGGGTCTGATTGCGCCGGTGACGCTGGTCGGCGCCCTCGTGTTTCACTGCGTCGACGTCCTGACCGGCATCACGATGGCGCAAATCGTTCGGCCTGGAGCGCCCGTGCTTTTCGGCGGCGCGCCGGCGACCTTCCACATGAAGGCAGCCAGTTCGCCCATGGCCGCCATCGAGGCGCAGCACCTGAATGTCGCGTACGTGCAGATCGCCAAGTCGCTGAGTCTGCCTACGCAGGCCTACATGGCATTGAGCGACGGCAAGTTCCTCGACGCCCAGGGCGGTGGTGAGACCTTCAGCAGCGCTTTGCTCGCCGCCATTGCCGGCGTCAATTCGGTGTCTGGCCCGGGCATGCTCGATTTCGTACTGACATTCAGCCTGCCGAAGCTCGTGCACGACAATGAGGTCTGCGGTCAGGCCCTGCACTTCGTGCGGGAAATCACGGTGCTCGATGATTTGCCGACGCAGCATCTCGTCGATCATCTCATGGCCGAGGATCACCTGATCACCGCACCCCACACGCTCGAGCACTGGCCCAATGAGCTCTACCTGACCGACCCCGTGATCGATCGCCTGAATCGTGAGACCTGGGAAGAGGGCGGTGAAATGCAGCTATGGGATCGTGCCTGCGCCGAGGTCGAGACTCGGCTCGCCAATTACGAGCCCATCGAAACCGATGCGGCTATAGACGCCGCAATGCGCGATTGTGTGAAGGACGGCCTGGTCGACCAGGATTCGCTACCGGATCTGCCGTCGCCACCGGACAAGCCGGCCCCCGCTGCCGCTCAGGGGCGCCGCGGCCGACGAGGCCGCCGCCGGCGCACAAGTTAGGGCGCCAGTCTCTCGATTCGCCAACTATCGTCTTCCTGCCTCGTGTACTCGAAGCGGTCGTGCAGGCGGTTACGCCGGCCCTGCCAGAATTCGATCTCTTGTGGAACGACGCGATAGCCGCCCCAGAAGGAGGGTAGCGGTACTTCCTTGTCCCGGAACTTCTGCTTGATCTCCTGGAACTTGTTTTCGAGGAGAGAGCGCGACGAAACGACGCTGCTCTGCGCCGAAACCCAGGCGCCGATCTGGCTGCCGCGCGGGCGCGACAGGAAATAGGCCAGCGATTCCCTGGTCGGAATCTTCTCCGCCGTACCGCGGATCTTGACCTGCCGTGCCGCGTCCGACCAGAAGAACAGCAGCGACACATTCGGGTTTTTTTCGATGTCCGCCGCTTTGCGGCTCTCGTAGTTCGTGTAGAACACGAAGCCGCGTTCATCGAAGGACTTCAGTAACACGGTGCGGCTGGATGGCCGGTTGTCACTGTCGACCGTCGCCAGGCTGACGGCATTGGGATCGAGCGGCACCGTCTCGCAGGCATACCGAAACCAGTCTTCGAACTGCACGATGGGATCGTCGTTGAGGTCGTCGCGGTCGAGTGCAAAGCCCGTGGCGGAGCGCCGCAGGGCGGCGACATCCATGCCGTGGTGGGCGGTGGGATTACCTGATTCGTCGGACATCGCGCAAATATATCAAGGTCGCAGGCAAAGCGGGGGGATTCGTAGGGAGATGACTGTTTCAATCCCAAATAGCCTGCGGGTATAATGCCCGGCTGGACAGGCTGTGCGGGTCTCAAGATCGCGTCGCGCGCAGAACAAGCGAAAGTGGCGGAATTGGTAGACGCGCTGGATTTAGGTTCCAGTGGGGTAACCCGTGGGAGTTCGAGTCTCCCCTTTCGCACCAGTCCAAACCTGGTCTAAATTACTAATTATTAAGAGAAATATAGAATGAACGTCACTGTCGAGTCGACAGGTGCTCTGGAACGCCGCATGCGCGTCGAAGTGCCCATCGAGCGCATAGAAAGCGAAGTGGATTCACGCCTGAAATCGGTTGGCCGCACGGCCAAGATCAAGGGTTTTCGACCGGGCAAGGTACCGGCCAGGGTGGTGCGCCAGCGCTATGGCAAGCAGGTACGCCAGGAAGTGCTGGGCGAGATCATGCAAAAGACCTATTCCGACGCGGTCATGCAGGAGAACCTGCGGCCTGCAGGTGGGCCGCAGATCCAGACCGAGGACGAGGACGGCAAGACCTTTGCTTTTGTCGCAACGTTCGAGGTGCTGCCGGAGGTTCAGCTCAAGGACCTGGACAAAATCAAGGTTGAGACTCCCGACGTGGAAATTGGCGAGTCGGATATTAACGACATGCTCCTGAGTCTGCGCAAGCAGCGTGCGACCTGGGAGGAAGCCCAGCGCAAGTCGAAGGACGGCGATCGCGTCATTGTCGACTTCACCGGGACAATCGACGGCGAAGAGTTCGAGGGCGGGTCGGGCGCCGAGATTCCGGTTGTGCTCGGGCAGGGCCAGATGCTGCCGGACTTCGAGAAGGGTTTGAAAGGCATCAAGGCCGGGGACGAGAAGACGATCAAGGTCAAGTTTCCCAAGGACTACCACGCCGAAGATCTCGCCGGCAAGACGGCCGAGTTCGCGATTAACACCCATCGCGTCGAAGCGGAAGTTCTGCCCGAACTGACCGACGAGTTCGCCGAGGCATTCAATGTGTCTGAGGGCGGCCTCGAGCAATTGAAGGTAGACGTGCGCGAGAACATGGAGCGCGAGGCGAAGCAGAAGATCGACGGGGATATTCGCGAGCAGGTCATGAACGGTCTCATCGAGAAAAACCCGATCGACGTGCCGCAAGCGCTTGTGCATGAGGAAATGCACACGATGCAGCACGAGGCCATGCAGCGCCTCGGGATCGAGGACCACGACAAGGCGCCACCCATGGAGAACTTCAAGGAAGCGGCCGGCAAGCGCGTCCGCCTGGGTCTGCTGTTGCGCCAGGTTATCGCGGACAACAACATAAGCGCCGACGAGGCCGCGATACGCGCGCGCGTCGAGGACATGTGTGCGGGCTATGAAAACGCCGACGACATGGTGAACATGTACCTCGGCAATCCGCAGGTCATGCAGCAGATAGAGCCGATGGTGGTCGAGCAGAAAGCCGTCGACTGGCTGCGCGAAAACGGCAAGGCGAAGAAAAAGAAGGTGTCGTTCAAGGACTACATGAACCCACCGGCTTCGTGAGACAATACGAAGCATTGACAGACAAGCCATCCTGACTGGAGACGGACA
>SHLT01000173.1 GCA_004282875.1 Chromatiales bacterium
GACTGTTCATCAAAGACGATGACAGGTTCAGGACAAACTCTGAGAGGTCCGGTGAAAGAACACGAACGCCTCACCATCCAGTTAGACCGCAAGATCAAGGATCTGGAATCCACCAGGCGCTCCTTCATCACACTGATCGGCAATCTGCGGGGCATGGTATACCGGTGCCGCAATGAACCGGACTGGACGATGGAATACATCAGCGATGCCTGCCTGGACATCACCGGTTACCCGCCGCAAGCATTGATCGAGAATAACGAAGTATCCTACGGACAGCTTATTCACGAAGATGATCGCGATCGGGTCAATGAACAGGTGCAGGCGGCGCTCAGGGAAAACCGGCCTTTCGAGACCGAATACCGGCTAAAGCATCGAGATGGGTCGATTGTCTGGGTTTGGGAGCAGGGGGTCTGTACTCATTCGGGGTCTGGACCCGAGCGGCTGGAAGGCTATGTTTCCGATATAACGCAACGTCGAAAAGACTCGATGGAGCGCAATCGTTTTTTTGAACTTACACTCGACATGCTCTGTATTGCGGGCATCGACGGCTATTTCAAGCACCTCAATCCATCATGGTCGAGGGTCTTGGGGTGGAGCAACGATGAACTAATGGCGCGTCCCTGGATCGAGCTGGTTCACCCTGATGACCGTGACGCAACCAAAAAGGTGGGGGTTGCTCTTGTCGAAGGAAATCAGGTCCTTTCGTTTAAGAACCGGTGCTTGCACAAGGACGGTAGTTACCGCTGGTTGAGCTGGGATTCCATGCCGTTGCCGGTCGAGGGGCTCATGTATGGCGCCGTGCGGGATATTACCGAGGAGATCAATAGCCAGAAGAAAATGTCGCAGCTGAATCGGGCGTTGCGCGTTCTGAGCGCCGGGAACCGGGCATTGGTGCGTGTTGGAGACGAAATCAGCCTGCTCAAGGAAATGTGCAAGGTGCTGGTTGAAGAAGGAGGGTACCCAATCGCCTGGGTCGGTTTTGCCGTGGGCGACGATATCAACAGCGTCAAGCCGGTCGCCAGTGCTGGCGTCAACGAGAGTTTCTTCGATGAACTGGACACCAACTGGGACGACACCATGTGCGGTGAAGGGCCAACGAGCACGGCGCTCAGGACAGGGGAACCGCAACTCGTCAAGAATATTCAGAATGACCCGACCATGGCGCGGTGGCATGACTTTGCCATGAGTCATGGGCTGACTGCGCTGATCTCGCTGCCCTTGTTTGATCGTACCGGGGACTCAATTGGTGTGATGAACATCTATGGCGTTCATGGCGGCGTTTTCATTCCGGAGGAAATGAAGCTTCTTGAAGAACTGGCGAATGACCTCTCGTACGGTATCGGGACGCACCGCTTGCAGGCAGACAAGATGCAAACGGAAACGATGCTGGAAGAATCTCTGCTTCAGGCGATACAGGCCATTGCTCGCACTGTAGAGAAACGTGATCCCTATACAGCCGGTCATCAGAATAGAGTAGCCCAGCTGGCCGTGGCGATTGCGACTGAAATGAACATGACTGAATCAGAAATTGATGGCATTCGATTAGGCGCGACGATTCACGATATTGGCAAGATCTATGTTCCCGCGGAAATTCTAAATCGTCCCGGTCGGTTGACTGATCACGAATTCGGTCTGATCAAGACGCATCCCGAGGTCGGTTTCGAGATCGTAGAGGGTGTCCCGTTCCCCTGGCCGATTGCGGAAATGGTCCGCCAGCATCATGAACGGCTCGATGGTTCGGGCTACCCGCAAGGTCTAAAAGGCGAGGAAATTCTCCTTGAGGCACGGATCATGGCGGTGGCCGATGTGGTGGAAGCCATTACCTCGCATCGCCCCTATCGCCCGGCGCTCGGGATTGAGGCGGGCGTGGAAGAGATCCTGAAGAGGCGCGGCGAGTGGTTTGACTCGCAGGCAGTTGACGCTTGTGTGCGCCTCGTCAAGGAAGGAAGATTCCAGTTTCATTGAAAATTGAGATAGGTCGAGAATAGTGAACGCAACACCCCCGTGGACCGTCACGTGGACCGAGGAACTCAGCGTAGGCATCCCGGAAATCGATGATGAGCACAAACGCTTTGTAATCCTGCTCAATAATCTCAATGCCGCGATACGTGAGCGGGCCTCTGCAATGGCACTAGAGGCCCTGATGCAGGATGTCTTCGCAGATGTCCGCGAGCACTTCAGGCACGAGGAGCAACTGTTTGCGCAGTACGGTTATGAGGGCCATGATCGGCATGCGCGACAGCACGAGCAGATAATTCGAAAGTTCGAGGAAATGTCGGATACGTTCAGGGGCAATATCTCTGAAAGCGAACGCATACAAATTGGCCTGGATATAAAAAACATTCTCGTGAGTCACCTGATTAACGAGGACATGAAATACCGGGACATGCAAAGAGCGTCTCCCACTGCAGGGGAAGAGCAGGAGTGACGGCTTCAGCCTGGTCGGCGCAAGATGCTGAATATATGCGCGCTGCGTTGGCGGAAGCGACCGTCGCGGCGGTGGAAGGTGAGGTTCCTGTTGGTGCCGTTGTCGTCATCGACGAGGAGGTCGTAGCGACCGGCTACAACCGATCAGTCCACGACGCCGATCCGAGTGGGCATGCCGAGATCATTGCGCTGCGGGCAGCTGCGGACGATATCGGCAATTATCGCCTCACTAACGCCACCCTGTACGTCACGCTGGAGCCCTGCGTCATGTGCGTCGGTGCCATAGCACAGGCACGGGTCGCGCGTGTGGTGTTCGGCGCCTATGACCGGAAGGCGGGCGCCCTGGGGAGTGTCGAAGATCTGTCCGATTCACGTGCACTCAATCACCGTTTTGAAGTCAACGGCGGGCTCCTCGACGATGAGTGTGCTCAGCTACTCCAGTCTTTCTTCGAGGCACGTCGATAATCTATATGACCCTTCTCAGCCGCGGCCTTCCACGGAGCAATTGCGGCCGCTGTCCTTCGCTCGATAGAGCGCCTCGTCGACAATTTTGACCAGTCCGGTTTCATCCTCGCTCTGCGCTTCGGGGTAGCTCGTATAGCCGACGCTCACAGTGCACTTAACGGCCTGATCGCGATCCTGCACGACGAGTTCCTCGACGGCCAGGCGAATGCGTTCGCTGACCTCTCTGGCCGCGGCTACTGTTGCGCTTGGCAGGACGACAAGAAACTCTTCTCCGCCATACCGCATCATAACGTCACCCTCGCGCAGCAGGCGCTTGGCCGTCGCTGAGACACTCGCCAGTACTCGATCACCAACCAGGTGTCCGTAGGTATCGTTGACCTGCTTGAAGTGGTCTATGTCGAACATCAGGATACCGAGCGGGACACCACTGCGCTCCGTCCTGGAGAATTCCTCGCTTAATCGCAGAGACCCGAAACGACGGTTGTAGCAGCCGGTCAGTGCATCCAGGGCGGCGACGCGCTGCAAATCTTCGTGCGTCATCGCGTTAGCCAGCGCCATGACGAAAGTGCGGGCGAATATTTGCGACAGCGGCCGGGACTTCTTTTCGAACGCCGTGGGTCCGGCCAGCACGATTACGCCGACGGTCGCTGCCCGAACCACGAGCGGCAGGAAGGCCACCTCGCGCGGCTGAAACTCTACGAGACCGCCCTGAATGGACAGGCCCTCGGGAAGCTCAACGTAGATTGGCTCAGTCGAGTGAAGCGCGAGCAATACGTGATCGTTTTCCGGAAGCCGTGCCGTGTCGGCAATTCCCAGGCTCGAAAGTACCGAGAGTTCGCCGCCGACATCGGCGAGAATAGCGCCGGCGCTGGCGTTTGTGGCGGTCAGGAACCCTCGGAGGGCTCCATCGCAGAGCGGCTTGAGTTCCAGTTGACTCGTCATCGCCTTCGAGAAGTCAGACACGCTGTCTTCGATGTCATGGCTGAACTTGAGCGCTGCGATCAGGTGATTGAACGCGGCTGCCGACTCACCGATAACGTCGTCGCTATCGACAGGCAGTTCGCAACGCTCTGGATCGCAAGCCGACCAGTCGCCAGTGAACGCTGCCTCTTCCAGAACCGACTGGACCAGGCGCATGCCATCGACCAGGGCGTCAAGCCGCGGCATGACCACGAGGCGCACCAGCAGGATATTGATACCGCCAACGGTCGTGCCCGCGACCAGGCAGACGACGAAAAAGAATGGCGTGATGGCAATTTCGCGGGGAACGCCGAACAGGACCAGCATCGGAGGGAACAGAATGCCGATGATCAGGCCAATGCCAATCATCCAGATGGCGAGATCGTCAAAGACGCGACGAGTCAGGCGCATCGGAATGGTCGCAAGCAGGGGTGGCGTTTACTCATGTGCTTCAGCGGCTCCGATCATTGTCAGGCGTGACCAAAAAGTATCGCGGAATGAACCACAGCGATGGTGGGGAGAATAAAGCTACTAAACGGCAAAAGCCAGT
>SHLT01000174.1 GCA_004282875.1 Chromatiales bacterium
GCCATGCGGTGACGCATCACCATCTCGGCGATCTTCGACGAGATCCCCTGGTACTTGCCGATGGGTTTGCCGAACTGCTCGCGATCCTTGGCCCACTCAACGGTCTGTTCGAGCACGCGGCCCATCGGTCCGATGCAGATACCCATGAGCATGATGCGTTCCCAGCCGATCGAGTACTTGATGACGTTCAGGCCGCCACCGACACCGCCGATGATATGGGAGTCCGGGACGAAGACGTTTTCGAACGTGAGGCGGCCCATCGAACAGGTGCGCAAGGTCGCCTTATTGTACGGCTCGGCGTGCGACACGCCTTCCGAGTCGAGGTCAACCATGAAGCCCGTGAAATCGAAGGGCGAGCGGTTGTTTGCCGTCTTGGCGAACAGAAGGCAGGTGGTCGAATCGAGCGAGTTCGTCTGGAAAGACTTGCTGCCATTAATGATATAGCCGCCATCGGTCTTCTCTGCGAACGTTTCGATCGAGTAAATGTCGCTGCCGGCCGTCTCTTCGCTGAATCCGAGGCAGGCGCGATGCTCGCCGCTGATCAGTTTAGGCAGGTACATTTCCTGCAGTTCTTCGGACGCGGTCGAGAGCAGGGCGGCCTGGATACCGCTCATCTGCGAACTCATCGCAAAGAAGAAGCCACTGTCTTCGCACTCGAGGCACATACCCTCGATGGCGGCGACGGCATGTCCGTAGGGCATCTCCGAGCCACCGAACTTCTTCGGTACGCTCATGCCCAGCACGCCCATGTCGCAGCATTTCTGCCAGCGCTCTGCCGAAAACTCCCTGTCGGCATCTCGCTGTTGCCAGTCGCCGGCGAGTTCGTTCTTCGAAAACTCGCGGAACTTCTCGCGGGTCTCCTCCAGTGACTTGTCTTGCCATGGTTGCATCGTTCAGTCTCCTAGGTATCGCTTTCATTTAGCCAGCTGTCATAGCTGCCATTTTGTAGTGCATTCAGTCGGCCGGTGGCAAATGCCTGTGCTTCGACCACGTAGCGTCGCAGCGCTGCACGCCGGCCGGCGTCGCCGTTTACCCGGCGTAATTGTGCCCAGGCGCCGAATACCTGGCTGTAGATGTCCGCGAGATCGCGCGCCGCCGCTTCGGCGAGCTGCGGCGAGTCCTTCGCGCTAACGGTGTCCCGGTATTGTTCGTACAGACGACGATTCTCAATGATCATACTGCGAATGTCATCACAGCCGTCGGGGCAGGGCAATGCCTCGCTGGCGTCGAACAGGTCGGCCAGTGTGTCTGACATGATGTATTTGAGTGATGCGGACACCTGCACCTGGCTCGCACCCTCGTAAATCGTCGTAATGCGAACGTCTCTTACCAGTTGTTCCATACCCGTATCACGGATAAAGCCGAGTCCGCCAAAGACCTGCTGTGCGTCGATACATACCTGCTGTGCCTGCTCGGTAATGACGTATTTCACGAGCGGTGACAACAGGTTGCTGTACTTGGCCGCCTCGCGCTGGCGGGCTTTCATCGCAGGAACGTCGTCCTCGGCCACGCGCCCGTGCGCGATCGCCTCAGAAATCTGTACCTTGCGATCGAGCCAGATAATGCTGTCGTAAAGCAATGCGCGGCTGCTTGTAATGGCAAGCGACATCTTGTCCAGCAGTTCGCGCACCGCGGGAAAGTCGATGATCTTTGTTCCAAACTGGATCCGGTCGCCCGCGTATTCGAGAGCGCGCTGATAGGCCTCCTCGGCAATGCCGAGCGCCTGGGCCGCGACGCTGAAGCGGGCTTGCGCCAGGTTTTCGAGAACGTAGCTGGTCAGGCCGGCCTTGCGCTTGCCAACCAGCTGCACCGGCGCGTCATCGAAAAAGAGTTCGCAGGTCGGGGAGCCGTGCAGGCCCATCTTGTCCTCGACGCGTATCACCTTAACGGCATCCGATTTCGGACAGACAAACAGGCTGAGGCCGAAGATATTCGAGATTTTCGGCTCGGAGCGGGCGAGTACCATCAGCACGTCACCACAACCATTGGATATGAAGTGCTTGGTGCCGTTCAGCCGCCACTGGCCGTTCTCGTCCTCGAACGCCTTGACCTTGATGGCCTGCAGGTCCGAACCGGCGCCCGGCTCGGACAGGACGATCGAGCCAATCTTTTCGCCGCTGGCCAGGCCCGGCAGGAACTCCTGTCGCTGCTCGTCGGTGCCGAAGCGCGCGATCAGCTCGCCCACGTCCTGGTAACCGAACAGGGTCATCATCGACGCATCGGCGCGCGAGACGAGTTCGATCATCATCATGTAAATCGTGGCCGGTACGCCGGCACCGCCGTAGGCTCGCGGCAACATGGCACCCATGAAGCCGGACTCGGACAAGGCGTCAACGGCCAGGCGGGTGCCCTCCGCGTACGTGACAACCCCGTCTTCGAGTTGCGTGCCCTCACGGTCGACGTTCTGCCGGTGCGGCGCAATCACATTTGAGGAGATGTCGCCGAGCAGGTCGAGCGAGGCGGCGAAGAACTCCATGGCATCGTCTAGGCTCGACGGTGCCGGGAAGACGAAATCGTCGGAGTCGTTCGCCTGGAAATCGTTCTCCATGAGGCGCACGACATCGTGCAAGTCGACGATGTCGAGCTGCGCGGCAAGGTCGGGGTTGTCGGAAAAAAGGTTGCTCATCGTGTCCTGTTTCTTGATTGTTATTGGTGCTCTGTCCGTGAATCCGGTAGTTCGGACAATATCTTCCGTATAATAGCAAAAACTCCTTGTTTTCGAGGGACTTATCTCTCAGTTTTAACTAAATACGGCATTTAATGCGGTCGTGAAAATTGTGCCGTACCCGGCAGAGGTTCTGCTAGAATCTCGCCCCTTCCCCGCAAAGCATCCGTTGCCCGTTCAATGACAGTAAGAACCCGATTCGCGCCGAGTCCGACCGGCGTATTGCACCTTGGCAGTGTCCGCACTGCGCTGTTCAGCTGGCTGTACGCGCGCCACCATGGCGGCCAGTTCCTGTTACGCATCGAAGATACCGACAGAGAGCGATCGACGCCCGAAAATGTCGAGGCCATCTTTGACGGCATGGCGTGGCTGAACCTCACTGCCGACGAAGAACCAATTTACCAGACAGCGCGCTTCGATCGTTACCGCGAAGTCACCGAACAGTGGCTCGCCGAGGACAAGGCCTACCACTGCTACTGCACGCGCGCGGAACTCGAGGAAATGCGCGAGCGGCAGATGGCTGAGGGCGGCCAGGTGGGCTATGACGGCCGCTGCAGGGACCGGCATGAACCGCGCGAGGGCGTCGATCCCGTCGTGCGCTTCAAGAACCCCGTCGATGGCGTGGTCGTCGTGAACGATGCCGTACGCGGCCGCGTGGAGTTTGACAATGGGCAGCTCGACGACCTGATCATTGCCCGGTCCGACGGCACGCCGACGTACAACTTCTGCGTAGTCATCGACGATGCGGATATGCAGATCACGCACGTGATCCGCGGTGACGACCACCTCAACAATACGCCGCGCCAGATCAACATGTTTGCGGCGCTGGGTGCGACGCCGCCATCGTTCGGGCACCTGCCGATGATCCTCGGTGCCGACGGCGCCAAGTTGTCCAAGCGACACGGAGCGGTCGATATCCGCGATTACCGGGATGAAGGTTTCCTGCCTGAAGCGCTGCTTAACTACCTCGTCCGCCTCGGGTGGTCTCATGGCGACCAGGAGCTCTTCTCGATGGAGGAAATGATCGAGTATTTCGACATCGCGGACGTAAACCAGTCAGCGTCGTCATTTAACCCGGAGAAACTCCGCTGGCTGAATCAGCAGTACATCAAGGTGACGCCGACCGCCACGCTGGCCGGCGAGGTCCGGCCTTACCTGGAGGAACTCGGCTACGACATTGGAGGCGGGCCGGATCCCGAGGCTGTTGTCGACGCCTACCGCGAGCGCGCGGAAACGCTGCGCGAGATGGCCGAGAGTGCACGCTATTGTTACGTGGATTTCGAGGAATTTGAAGCCAAGGCCGCGAAGAAGCACTTACGGCCTGTGATACTCGAGCCGCTACGCGCACTGGCAGAGCGGCTGGCCGATCTGGATGAATGGTCTGTCCTGGAGATCGAGGCTGCGGTCAAGGAAACGGCGGCGGCGCACGAGATCAACATGGGGAAACTCGGCCAGCCGCTGCGTGTTGCGGTCACAGGCGCCGGGGTTTCGCCACCGATTGATGTCACTGTCTGCCTGGTGGGTCGTGAGAGGACCGCGCAACGGCTTGCGAAAGCGATCGCAGCGATCGAGGCGAGAGCCGCGGCAAGCCACTGATATTACGGCCCTTTCCGCTATGCGCGGGGCGGGCTTGACAGCTTGGGTGCCGCTACGTAAAGTGCGGCGCTCCGTGGGGCTATAGCTCAGCTGGGAGAGCGCTTGCATGGCATGCAAGAGGT
>SHLT01000083.1 GCA_004282875.1 Chromatiales bacterium
ACCGCATCGAACCGAAAACCGTCGACCCCCTTGTTCAGCCAGAAACGCAGGTTGTCCTTGTGATAATCGATGACCTCGGGATTCTCGAGATTGAAGTCCGGCATCAGCGGCGAGAATACGCCGTAATACCAGCCGTTGCCGTTGTTGCGCCACGGGTCGCCGGCAAACGTATTCCAGCCCGTCGGCTGCGCGGCTTCCCAGACGAACCAGTCGTACTTGTCGTTCGAGGAACCCGTCGTCGCGTCGAGGAACAGCGGGTTGGTGCTGGCCGCATGGTTCATGACGTAGTCGACGATGACCGCGATGCCGCGTGCGTGCGCTTCGGCGAGCAGCGTCTCGAAGTCGGCCATCGTGCCGTAGTCGCTCTCGATTGCACGATAGTCGGAGACGGCGTAGCCGTGATCGTCATCGGCACTCTCGAACACGGGCATGAGCCAGATTCCCTTGACGCCGAGCGCCTGCAGGTAGTCGAGGCGCGAGATGAGCCCCTGCAGGTCGCCGACACCGTCGCCGTCCGAATCCTGGTACGCGCGTACATAGATCTCGACGAAGGCCGCCGAGTCGGCCCAATCGGCGGGCAGGCCGGAATCTGTTGGTTGCGGCACGACCGGCATTAGATCGAGCCCCGCAGAGGCGTTGCCCAGCGCATTCAGGGCGGCCAAAGCCGCGGATTCGGTATTGTACGGGGCACCGACAACACCACTCAGCGACGCGACCGAGTCTTGCACAAGCCAGGCCTCGTCACCAAAAGAGGCGGGTACGATGCTCATGTCGTAGACAGGGCTTTTCAGATCGCCGTTGTGTGCGATGAAGTTGAATTCGCCGTTGAGGTTGACGATGGGAACCTCGAATACCGCGGCGTCGTTCTCGATATGATCCGGCCGACGCGGCGAGGTCCAGGTCGTGCCCGTACTTGCATCAATGGCATCGCCCCACAGATGCAGGCCCCAGCCGTCGTACTGCGGGTCTGCGCGCAGGTAGTACACGGTCACCGTATCCGGTACCGGCGGCGGCTGCACTACCGGTGGCGAGCCGCCCCCACCGCCACCACAGGCGGCAACCAACGCGACCATGCACAATGCCGCACTTATTCGGAGTGCCCGCATTCCTTCTCCAGTTCGATCATCGCCTCAGCAAAGGCGGTGCCGAGGCGTACGAATCCGTCACTGTCATAGTGCCATCCGTCGTCAAGATAGCCGAGCGTCTCCGTTACCGTGACGTAACTCGCGCAACTGTCGTTCTCCACGAAATCTTTCTGCGCCTCCTGAACCGTCCCGATGTAATCCATCACGGTGCCGTCATCCGCCATCCCGGAATCGGTAGTCTTGCCGAGCACGATTGGCAGGTCGTCGACACGCAATGCAGCACGCAGCAGGTTCATCAGCCGTTCGATGTTGTGGCGGTATTCGTCGGCGGCGGCCTGGCTATGGTGCGCATCGGCCTCGCCCTGCATCCACACAATGCCGGACGGGACCAGGCGATCGGCAACGCCGTCACCGTCAATGTCGCCATGCGCGAGTGCGCCACGCAGGGTTTTCAACGCATGATCATACTGATTGATGCCCGCGCCTTTCTTGAAGTCCGGGTGCCAGTTCCCAAAGCCCACACCTTCGGCCAAGCCGGAACCACCGAGCGCATATTTGACGATGGCGACTCTTGATCCCCCCGGCTGTGCCGCGATTGTCAGCCCGAAGAACAACTCGGGCCCGAATCGATCGGACAGGCGATTGGCTTTGCCGTCCGTCTGGAAGCCCATGCCAAATCCCGGCTCGAGCGGTTGCCATATGCCCACGCCGCCGTGAGTTTCATTGTCCAGCGCCATCTGACCAGCAAAAATCATGACCTCTGCGGATTTTGACGTGACTGCCCTCGCCAGGTGCTCGTTGAATCCGAAACCCTCCATATTCGACTGCCCGCCCAGAAAGTACAGCTTGAAGACCGTAGGCTCGGCAGCGCTGTCGACACCCAAAAGCAAGCCCAGGCACAGGAGCACCACGAATCTACCGCGTTGCTTCATTCTGCTCGCCGCCTCGAGAACCAGTCATTGCCGTCAGTCACGGTCGGTCGGTACTCCATGAAATCGTAGCGTGCCTCGCCTTCGCCGGTGCCGTTAGTCGAACCGTATAAACCGACGTAGACGCCGGTGTAGTTGTAGCCGCCAATGCGCTCCGGGGCGAGCATGCTTCCGTCGATACCCTCTACCAGTGTCTGCCAGCTTTCAGCATCTGCCGAGTAGTAGAAACCGAGGCTGAGATAGTCAGCAATCACTTTCAGGAAGACCTCGCGGCCCTCGAAACCCGTTGTCGCGAGACGCTCTGTGTCGCCCTCCCGATTGTGTGTGACCTGCAGTTCACCGCTTGCGGTCAGCGTGAACAACAGCGCCGAGCGGTCGTTCATGATCAGGGCCATGCCGGCTTCCGCTGCCGGCTGATCCGACTCCAGCGTCATGCGCGTCAATGCCTCGAATTCGAAGTGACGCTGCCGAATGCCAGTGAACGCATACTGCTGCCGTGCGCCGATCGCCGCGGGCATCAGACGCAATCGCAGCTCGCCGGCATGCACGTCGACGGTCGCAACGCCCTGAACAGGCGTGCGGCGGAAATTCCACTCGGGCGCCAGGTCGCTTTCTACAAAGTCATCGCGGAAACGGTAATCGTTCACCCGGGCCCGGTTGCCGAACGGCGTCGGGTACTCAAGTTCCACCTTACCGGTTACCGGGCTGAACACAGGCCACTGAAGCTTCTCCGCTTTCCATGCATAGGGCTCCTCTTCCCACGTGACCGGCACCAGAAAAGTCTCGCGGCCCAGGATCCCGTACTTGCCGTCAACCAGCCGCCAACCCAGCGCCACCGCGTACCAGCGACCGTCTTCGAGTTCGACAAGGTCAGCGTGTCCCACGCCGGAAATCGGGTAGTCATAGCTCAGGTGACGGTGAGTAAGGACGGGATTACGCGCATTGCTCCGGTAAGGGCCCGTGATGTCCTTGCTGATCGCGATTGCCATTGCATGATCGAACGATGTCCCCCCTTCGGAGATAAGCAGGTAATACCAGCCGTCACGCTTGTAGATATGCGGACCTTCGGCCCAGACGCCACCGCAACAACCGCGCCACAGAAAATGACGGTCACCGACAAGCTTCATGGCACCGATGTCGACTTCCTGTAACCAGATTTCCGCCTGCCCCGGAAACTCGGGATCGGGCGGTATCCAGTTGCCGACGTACCAGGCGCGACCATCGTCGTCAAAAAACAGCGACGGGTCGATGCCCGGGGCCCCATCGAGTACCTGCGGTTCGGACCATTCGCCACGCGGATCGCTGGCCGTGACGACGAAATTCAGCATGTTGCCGTCGATATTGTTCGTCGTGATGATGTAGTACGTGCCATCGTGATAGCGAATTGTCGACGCGTGAATACCGTCACTGGACTTGAGCGTGGCCAGGTCAGCCTGCGACGGCCGTGTCAGCGCGTAATTGACCAGCTCCCAATTGACGAGATCAGTGCTGTGATAGATCGGGATGCCCGGGAAATACTCAAAGGTCGAATTGACCAGCCAGAAGTCATCACCAACGCGAACAATCGACGGGTCGGGCGCGAATCCCGGAATAATCGGGTTGCTGAACGTCGGCACCGAGCCCTCTGTTTCTGCGGCCGGACCACAGGACACCAGCCCCGCGCAGGCGATCACCGCGAACACGACCGGGATCCGTGTTCGCAGGATGCTCATGAATCTCGCTTGGCTTCGAGATTGTTCCTGTGACTCTCGAAATTCAGACTGCAGCCCGAAAGAAACTGTGCCACGTTCTGTTCCTTGTAAACATCGCCCTTGCCCGGTTGCTCGGCAGCTAACGGCGGAAATGCCCCGTAGCCGGCCAGCAGGCAATGCCACGACATCGACGTGAAATGCGACTCGATATCCTGCCGCTGGATCTCCTGCGCCAGGTCCCCGCGCCGATACCAGACGTCGAGTATCTGCCGCAGCGAGGTCGAGAGCTCCATGTTGTCCCGGTTGGCCCTCCAGTAGTCGCTGTCATCGCGCGTGTTCAGCTTGTAATGGGCAACGATGTAGTCGCGCACACGCTCGAACCGCTCGTGGACTTTCGCGTTGTAGTCATCGCGAAACTCCGGCGTAAAGTTACCTTTCTCGTAGCGGGCGATGAACATCTCGATCGCCTGCTGCACCAGAAGCAGCGCCGTGGCTTCGAGTGGCTCGATGAAACCCTGCGACAATCCGAGCGCGATGCAGTTCTTCTCCCAGTGCCTCTCGAGCTGCCCCACGCTCATCTTGAGGTGACGCGCATCGACGTCGCTGTCGAGCGTGCCCAGGAAAGTTCGTAATTCGGTTTCCGCATCGTCGGCAGATAGGAAGTCGGAGCTGTAGACATAGCCGTTGCCCAAACGATTGGTCAAAGGGATCTTCCAGCACCATCCGTTCGACATGGCGTAGGAGACCGTCTCCGGCCTGGGCGCGTCTTCGGCGGGAGTCGGCATGACGACGGCGGCATCGTTGAACAGGTTCGTTTTAAAGCTCTCGAAACGAACGCCGAGCGATTTTTGCATGAGCAAGGAGGCGAACCCGGTGCAATCGACAAACATGTCCGCTGCGAGTCGCGTTCCGTCCTCGCACAGCAGCGCGGCGATCATTCCGTCAGGCGCCATCTCGACGTCGATAATCTTCGCCTGTACGTGCTGCACACCGCGAGACACCGCCAGTTCCCCGAGGTACTGGCCGAGCAGTCCTGAATCGAAATGGTAGCCGTGGCCGATCGTAAACGGGAAATTCTCGGGCGCACGCGGACCTTTGCGTTCATTCACCAGCCGGCTGTTGATGAAGAAATCGTCGGGTTGGGTATTGACGTCCAGTCCAAGCCGGCGCCGGTGACAGTTAACGACGAATGCCCGCTCGGTGAAATGGTCGGTCTGTGACAGAAACGGGTGGCTGTAACGCTCGATTCCCGACGCCGGGCTCCAGCCTGCAAAACTGATGCCGAGCTTGTACGTTGCATTGCAGCGAGGCATCCACTCGGCGTCCGGCACATCGAGTACGCGGAAGAAGCGCTCGAGAAACGGGGTGGAGCCCTCACCAACGCCGACGATACCGATATCCGGCGACTCCACGAGGGAGACCGAGACCTGCTCGCCCGTCCACCTTTTCACGAAGAGGTTGGCGGCCATCCAGCCTGCGGTGCCACCGCCGAGAATGACGATTTTCCTGGGCATCGGGTTCAACGGCTCCTGGTGAACATCTCCAGGAACTCGTCATGGGCCGGGATCTGATCCATCGGCTGCATCTTGGTCTGCCTCGTATTGGTCAGTTTATCGCGAAGCTGCTTCTCGCTGAGCGTATCGGCAAGCGGATGGTAGTCGCCCGGCATGATCCCCTGCCCGAGCATGACCTGGAGCCACGACGACTCGAGGAAGATATCGAAATTCTCCTTCGTCAAAGCGCCTGTCGACCGGAACAACTCGATTTTCTCAGTGATGCGTTCCGGGACATCCATGCTCTTTGTGTAGCGCCAGAACTCGCTGTCGTCCCGCTCCGTAAGCTTGTAATGCAGGATTATGAAGTCGCGGATGTACTCGAACTCGAGCCGCGATTGCCGGTTGTATTCGTCGACGAGTTCGTCGCGGACCCCCGCGTGCGGGAAGAACGTGATCAGCCGCACGATTGCGGACTGAATCAGGTGAATGCTCGTCGACTCCAGGGGTTCCAGGAAACCGCTCGACAGCCCGACCGCGACGACATTCTTGTGCCACTGCTTCTTCGTGCGCCCGGTACGGAACGGAATGACTTTCGGATCGCTGAGCGCCTCCGATTCCAGGTTCCCCAGCAGGACATCGGCGGCCTCGTCGTCCGAGTACTGTTTGCTGCTGTAGACCAGCCCGTTGCCGTTGCGGTGCTGCAGCGGGATACGCCACTGCCATCCCCCCGGGTGAGCGATCGACCGTGTGAATGGCAGCGTCTTCTCGAAGCGCTCGGAGGGCACGGCGATCGCGCGGTCGCACAGTAGCCAGTGTCCCCAATCCTCGTAGCCTGTCTTGAGTGCCTGACCGATCAGGAGGCCTCGCGACCCGGAACAGTCAACGAAGAAATCGCCCGAAATCTGCCTTCCGTCTTTGAGTGTCAGGGTTTCGACGAATCCGCTTTGCGCATCGAGGGCCACATCCTCGATCATCCCCTCGGTGCGCCTGACCCCGAGCTTCTCGGCGTACTTCCTCAGGTACTGGCCGTACAGCGACGCGTCAAAATGATACGCGTACTGCATCTCCCAGACGGGGTCGTTGACCTCGAGCTTGGCGAACTTGCCGGCCTCGGCGCACAGGTAGTTGAGATCGTAGTCCCAGAGGCTCGACGTGTCGCCGAGCTGCTGCGCGCGCGTCCAGAAATGGTGAAAATGGCAGAATGCCTGGCTGCGACCCGGCGCGCCGAAGGTGTGGTAGTACCGTTCGCCCTGCGCACGCCAGTTTTCAAAGCGGATCGCCAGCTTGATCGACGCTTTGGTCTCGCGCAGGAATTCTGCCTCATCGAGCCCGAGTACTTTATTGAACAGCTCAATGGGCGGGATCGTCGCTTCACCGACGCCGATAATTCCGATATCGCTGGACTCGACAAGCTCGATGTCCACGGCATGTGCAAGTACGCGCTTCAGCAGCGCAGCCGTCATCCACCCGGCCGTACCGCCGCCAACGATTACCAGTTTCTTGATTGTGTCCTGCATGGGACTCCCCAAACCCGTCGCTTTCGCATTCTAGCAAGCCCACTCGCGGAAAAAAAAAGCCCTGCCGGATCGCCGGCAGGGCTTTTTGCTTCCTTACGGAAATTCAGGAAGATCGATCAATTGAACTTGTAGTTGACATTCAACAGGTAGTTCGCACCGAACGTCTGCCACTTGGTGACTTCCCGCGGGTCGTCGTTGGTCTGCAGCGTGTCTTCGTCGGTCAGGTTCTGGCCTTCCAGCGACAGGGTCAGGCCCTCGAGCCAGCCGGAGAAGCCGGCGGCGCCGAAGTCGAAGCCGATCTGCGCGTCGATGAGCTCGGCGCCCTGATCGACGGTCGGCGTCAACGCGAGGCTCAGCTGCGGGGTTTCGGTCGCGAAGCTGTCGCGCTTGGTCCAGGAAACACGCGCCTGGAAGCCACCGCGCTCGTAGTAGACCGTGGACTGCAGCGACTCTTCCGAGAGGCCGGGCACGCGGGCGCCGTTGTCCAGACTGCCGTCGTACAGCGCCGCCGATGCGACCATGCCGAAGCCGTCGACCGCGTCAGAGAACACGTGGAACGGCAGGTTCACCTGCAGATCCCAGCCCGCGACGTAGCCTTCGAGGCCGTCCGCCTTGGCGGAAACTACGCCGAGGAAGGTTGCCGGGGTGATGACACCACCCGTTATCGGGTCAATCGACTCGTGATAGCCGGGCACGTAGAACGGCGTGAAGTCCGCAATGAACGAGCCGTCGGCATGCCAGTTGGTCAGGTCCTTGTGGAAGTAAGCTATCGACATCAGCCCGTCGTCGGCGAAGTACCATTCGTAGGCGAAGTCATACTGGACCGCCTCGAGGGGCTTCAACCTTGCATTGCCCGCGCTGCCGCTCCAGGGGCCTGCGGCCGGGTCCGGATTGCTGACGTTGCCGGCATTGAAGTTGAAGTTGACCTGGTTGTTCGGCTTCATGTCGTCCAGTCGCGGACGGCTGACCGTCTTCGATGCCGCGAAGCGAATCATCTGATCCTCCGCCACCTCGAAGTTCACCGTCAGGCTTGGCAGCACGTCGGTGTAGTCGTCGCCATCGACGATCGGCGCAGTCTCGACGAAGCCCGAGGGGCCGATGAACGCGCCAACACCACGGCCCGTCTGGTCAACGTTGACAACCTGTACACCGAGATTACCGGATACGGGAATCCCGACCCATTCGGTGTCAAAGTCGATCATGGCGTAGGCCGACGTAATCTGCTCTTCGATCGTGTAGCTGTCGCCCTCGCGGTCTGGCTGCAGCATGGCCGCATCGCTCGCGGTATAGAAACCACTGTTGAAGAGGCCGATGCCGTCATAGGCGACCATCGAGCCGAGTCCGAGGAAGCTGACGTCGGTCGTGCCGGAGCGATACGCCTCGGGAATCGGGCCGTCATCGGGCCAGGTCGGGGCCGTCAGGTAAAAGCCGCCGTTGTCCTTCGACTTCTCGCGATCCGAGTAGTACACGCCGAAGGTCGTACCGGTCACGATGCCGAAGTCCAGCGGCCGAGAGAGCTCGAGTTTCATCGTCGTGAGACTCTCATCGAAGATCGGCTCATTGATGAAGCCGTCCTGTGCCTGGAACGGGCCGATGGTCGATCCGTCCGATGCGGTCGTATCGGCAAACGCCGGGAGATTTTGCATGCCGCCACCCCAGGCCTGCGGGCCGGCGAGACGGATGGTATCGAAGTCGGCGAGATCCACCGGGGAAATCGTCGGGTGAGTCGAATAAAACGCGCCCGTCGGTCCCATGACAAAGCTGCGCGCCATCGGGTCGCCTTGCGTGCTGAGTCCGGCACGCCCTACGCCCGCGTAGCTCTCGATGTTTGTTACCTTCTTTTCCGATTCGCCGTGCGCGAGGTCGAAGTCGAGGCTCCAGTCATCGTTGATGTCGTATTCCACATTCAGGCCGAACTGGGTCAGTTCCGCTTCCTTGCTCTCGCCATCGTTGCGAATGACCGACAGGAATCCGGGCTCCATCGTCCCGGCCGTAACCAGCCCGTCCTCGACAGCCGTCACCGTGTACTGCGTACCGCCCCACTCGGGCCCGCCTTCCTCGATGCCGCGGAATACCTTGTCATCCTGGAAGTCGATGTACAGCGCATCCAGCGTGACCGTCAGGTCGTCATTGGGCGCGTATTGCAGCACGCCCGAGATCGTGTCGCGTTCGAGCATGGCCGAGCGCACGTAGGTGTCGTGGCCACCCAGGATATTGTCGCCACACTGCAGGCTGCCCGTCAGGTCCGTTGCGTTGTTGAAATTACCCATGTCATCGCAGCCCACGTCGGCGTAGCCCCAGCCCCGGAACTGCTCTTCCTGGCTGGGCGACTCCGTCGTCGCAACGGCCAGCGCGATGCCAACCGTATCGTTGGCAAAGACGTCGGAGTAGCTGAGCGCGAGGCGGTGGCCGGTGTCGTCGAAATCCGGGTTGGCCGACTCGAGATCGTTCTGCTCGTATTTGCCGTTGACGACCAGGTGCGGCTGCGCATCGAGCGGGCGCGTTGTGCGCAGGTCGATAACGCCAGCGATGCCCTGGTGGGTCATGGTGGCATCCGGAGTCTTTGATACAACGACGCCGGAGATGATCTCCGACGGATAGAGGTCGTATTCGACACCGCGGTTGTCGCCAATACCCAGGATCTCACGACCATTCATCGTGACACCCGTATAGTCTTCCTTGAAACCGCGAACTGAGATACCGGTGGTGCGGCCGTTGACGCGCTCGCCAGACAGGCCGGGCAGACGCGCGAGTGTTTCCGCGATACTTGAATCCGGGAGCTTGCCAATGTCCTCGGCAGAAATTGCCTCGACAATGCCCGTCGAGTTGCGTTTTGTCGCAATCGCATCGACAAGGCTCTGGCGGAATTTACCGTAAGTGACGATTTCTTCCATCGCCTCGTCTTCCGCCGCGTCGTCCTGTGCAAACGCGGTCTGCGGCGCGATCATGGCGCTAGGCAACGCAGCGGCAACCGCGAGTGACACCGCCGTGCGGCGGATGTTTAAAGCGAATGCGTTTGTCTCACTTGCAACTAATTGTGCGCGATTGCGCCGTTTCTTGGCCATTCGGTTTCCCCCAACAAGAGCCGTCCATACAGATATTTCCACATCTTAAGAAGCGAACCGGATATGAGCAACGCGATGCATACGTATTCATTGGTGAATACGTATGCATCGCGTTGCCCTCCGAAGGGGGTGTCTTTAGGTTCTCTCGATGGCCGAGAATCGGAAAAGTCAGGAATTGTTGCGGGATCGGCGTGCCGGCGTTTGCCTGCACATAACGTCCCTCCCCGGCCCCTATGGCATTGGCGAGCTCGGGGCAGCGGCGCATGCCTTTGTGGACCAAATGCGGGCCATGGAGCTGTCAGTATGGCAATTTCTGCCGCTCGGCCCGACCGCTTACGGCGATTCGCCTTACCAGCCGCTGTCCACGTTCGCCGGTAATGAGATGCTCGTCGATATTGGCGAGTTGATTCACTTGCGACTGCTCAACCACGGCGAAATCAGCGAACTGACGACGCTTCCTGATCGGTATGTCGATTACGGCGCGCTGATTCCGATCAAGAATCGACTGCTCGCGCTTGCGGCCAGTCGGTTTGAAAACCGGGTCAGTGAAGAAATCCTTAGTAATTTCAATCGCTTCGTCGCGCGAAACGATAAAGAGTGGCTGCATGACTATGCGCTGTTCCGCATCCTCAAGACGCGTCATGGTGAACGGCCATGGCCCGAATGGAATCCTGAGTACGTGCATCGCGAGGCGTCGGCACTGACCAGGCTCGAACGCCAGGAGGCTGACCAGATCAGGGCGATCAAGATCATCCAGTACCTGTTCTTTCGCCAATGGTGTGCACTGCGAGACTATGCTCACGAGAATGGCGTCGTGCTGTTTGGCGACATGCCCATCTGCATCGCGCTCGACAGCTCGGATGCCTGGGCCAACCGGGAAATCCTCCGCATTGACGACGACGGACGTCCGGATCATGTCGCCGGTGTGCCGCCCGACTATTTCAGTGCAGACGGCCAGCTCTGGGGCAACCCGCTTTACGACTGGGCGCAGCACGCCGCAAACAACTACGCGTGGTGGGTTGACCGCCTGCGCGCCACGGCGGAGCTCGCCGACCTCGTACGCATCGATCACTTCCGCGGCTTCGAAGCCTATTGGGCGGTGCCGGCAGACGCCGATACGGCAAGAAACGGCGCCTGGGAACCCGGGCCGGGCGATGCCATCTTCGATGCCATGCAAGATGCACTGGGCAACCTGCCGATCGTCGCCGAGGACCTCGGTGTCATCACGACGGAAGTGACCGCGTTGCGCGACCGACATCAGATTCCGGGTATGCATGTGCTGCAATTCGATGTCTGCGATCCCGGGTTCCAGCTATCCGACGTGGCCGAGAACAGCGTTTGTTACTCGGGCACGCACGATAATGATACGACCATAGGCTGGTTCCGCGGTAGCCCGGACGATATCCGCAGCGCTGACGAAATTGCAGCGGACCAGGCGGCGGCGCTCCGCGTCACCGGGGGTACGGCCGAGACGATCCACACCGACCTTATCCGTGCCGCGTTTTCAACGGCTGCGCGCATCGCCATCGCGCCGCTGCAGGACTATCTCGGGCTGGGCTCAGAAGCGCGCATCAACACACCTGGAACCTCCGGTGGCAACTGGCGTTGGCGGGTACTGAACTCACAATTATCCCCCGAACTTTGCGACAATACCGCGTCAATGGTCATTACCTCGAAACGCGGATTGTCATGCAATGAACAAACTGAACACAGAATTCTCTCGCCACGTCAGTCTTCTCACTCGTGAGACCCTGGCACTCGTTCTAGCGGGTGGCCGCGGATCACGACTCTACGAACTGACCGATTGGCGGGCCAAGCCCGCTCTGTATTTTGGTGGAAAGTACCGCATCGTCGATTTTCCGCTATCGAACTGCATCAACTCCGGGGTGCGACGCATGGGTGTACTGACCCAGTACAAGGCGCACTCGCTGATTCGGCATCTCGTGCACGGCTGGTCCTGGTTCCAGGCGGGGTCGCGGGAGTTCGTCGAAATCCTGCCGGCTTCGCAGCGCGTCGGGGGCGAGTGGTACAAGGGTACCGCCGACGCTGTTTACCAGAACCTGGATATTATTCGGACCCATGATCCGAGGTTTGTTCTGATTCTCTCCGGCGACCATGTTTACAAGATGGACTACGGCCCCTTCCTCGCGATGCACGCTGACCTGGATGCCGACATGACGGTCAGTTGTGTCGAAGTTCCCTGCGATGAGGCAGCAGGACAGCTGGGTGTAATGACCGTTGATGAATCCGGTCGTGTGATCGCGTTTGACGAGAAACCCGAGAAGCCGAACTCGATTCCAGGTAAACCCGGCATTTGCCTGGCATCAATGGGCAACTACATCTTCAACACCGAATTTCTCTATGAGCAAGTCATCAAGGATTCGGACACGCCCGGCACGAGTCATGATTTCGGAAAAAACATTATTCCGTCAATTATCTCGGAGTATCGCGTGTACGCCTATCCGTTCCGCGATCCGGAGACTCAGCAGCAGGCTTACTGGCGTGACGTCGGAACGCTGAACGCTTACTGGGAGGCCAACATGGAGCTGGTGTCGGTCACGCCGCAGCTCAACCTCTATGACCAAAAGTGGCCAATATTTACGCATCAGACCCAGGCACCGCCGGCAAAGTTTGTCTTTGACGACCCCGACCGTCGCGGCACGGCCATCCAGTCAATGGTATCGGGCGGTTGCGTCGTATCCGGTTCCGAAATCCGAAGCTCGCTGCTGTTTTCGCGGGTAACCGTCAACGCCTTCAGCCAGGTCTCGGACTCCGTATTGCTGCCTGACGTTGAGGTCGGCCAGAATTGCCGGCTGCGCCGATGCATTATCGATGCCGGCTGCAACCTGGAAGACGGTGAGGTCATTGGCGAGGATCACGACCAGGACCGCGAACGCGGTTTCCGCGTGACCGAGTCCGGCCTCACGCTGGTGACTCCAGACATGCTCGGCCAGCAGCTCCACCATACCCGCTAGGCGAATCAAGATCCGTACACGGCAAGTCATATTCCTCGCGTCCGAGAACGGGGCCCTGCCAGGCGGCAAAGTCGGCGGCGTCGGTGATGTTGTGCGCGACCTGCCCAAGGCTCTGGCGGGCGAAGGCTGGCGTGTGCGGGTCGCGACACCTTCCTACGGAACGCTCCATCGGCTAACCGGGTCTGAGCAGCTAGGAACGGTTATGACGCCCTTCCGGGGTAGTCAACACGAGGTGGAGGTCTGGCGACTCGTCAGCGACGAGGGCGTCGAAAACATCATCCTGCACCATGCCCTGTTCGAGGAGCATGGTGCGGGTCGCATCTACTTCGACGAGGATATCGACCGCCCTTTTGCGACCGACGCCAACAAGTTCGCGTTCTATTGCATAGCCGCGGCTTGCTGGATGCGGTCCCTGGAACACTCACCGGGCATCGTGCATCTTCACGATTGGCATGCGGCGTTCTATTTGCCGTTGATCGAGTACTCCCACGAGTTCGACAAACTGCGCGGTATTCGCACCGTGTTCACCGTCCACAACCTCTCCTACCAGGGAACTCGACCGCTCGATGGCGACGAGTCATCCCTCGCCGCGTGGTTTCCGGGCGTGGACTTCAACAGGGACTCGGTTGCGGACCCTGTGCACACGCACTGCATCAACCCGATGGCGGCCGCAATTCGCCTTGCTGACCGGGTCAGCACGGTATCGCCGACCTACGCCCGGGAAATTTGCCGGCCGAGCGATCCCGATGTCGGCTTTATCGGTGGCGAGGGGCTCGAAGACCTATTGCAGGATGCCGCCGATGAGGGCCGGCTTACGGGCGTTCTAAACGGTTGTTTCTACGGTGATTCGCCAGGCCGTCGTCCCGGGTGGCAGCGAATACTGGGCATGATCGAGGCACAGCTCCATGACTGGCAGCTCAAGGCACCGGCCAATGAAATCCACAAGCTCGCACTGGAGCGTGTCGCGAAGATGCCGAAGCGCAGGCCGCAGCACATCGTGACGAGCATCGGCCGCCTCGTGGCGCAGAAAGCTACGCTGCTGCTGCACGCGAATGCGTCGGGAGAAACGCCGATCGAACGCATCGCCAACCGCCTTGGGCGGGATGCCGTCATCATTGTGCTCGGCAGTGGAGAGGCGAGCTATGAGGCCAAAATGCTCGACATCGCGTCACGGCTGCCCAACCTGATCTTTCTTTGCGGCTACTCTGAAGTGCTCGCCGATCCGGTGTATCACGCCGGTGACCTGTTCCTGATGCCCTCGAGCTTCGAGCCCTGCGGCATCAGCCAAATGCTGGCCATGCGCCGCGGTCAACCCTGTGTCGCCCACGCCGTCGGCGGTCTCAGGGACACGATCCGGCATGGCGAGACCGGTTTCCTGTTCGAGGGCAATACGCCCGATGCGCAAGCCGACGCGTTTGTTGAGGCCACGCTCGCAGCCCTGAGACAGCGCGCCGAGAATCCTGTTGCCTGGGACGCCATTCGCAAGGCCGCCGCCGCCCAGCGCTTTGACTGGGCTTTATCTGCACAACAAACCATAGAGGCGCTGTACGTCCACGATCATGACTGACAAATCCCAAATCGATGCGCTGGTCGCGGGCCGGCACAACAACCCGTTCGCTTTGCTTGGACTGCACAAAACACGCGGCGGGCGCGTCGTGCGAACCTTCCAGCCCGACGCAAAATCCGTGGACCTGGTCGAGCGCGGTGGTCGCAAAATGGCCACCATGAAGCGCACGCATCCCGCGGGGCTGTTCGAAGCGCCAATGCCGGCCCGGAAACGCAACTACGCGTTGCGCATCACGTGGCAGTCGGGTGAGGTCCAGCAGACTGAGGACCCGTATCGCTTTGGGTCGACGCTGGGGGAAATGGACCTGTACCTGCTCGGTGAAGGCTCCGACCAGAATGTGTACCGCAAGCTGGGCGCACACCTCAGAACAATCACGGGTGTCAGCGGAACCCGTTTCGCGGTGTGGGCGCCAAATGCATCGCGCGTCAGTGTCGTTGGCGATTTCAACACCTGGGACGGCCGTCGACACGTCATGCGGCTGCATCCGGGCAACGGCATCTGGGAGATATTCATTCCCGGTGTCGGCAACGGCGCCATGTACAAATACGAGATCACAGATAGTGGCGGCAAGCTCCTGCCGCTGAAAGCCGATCCTTTCGGGACGTTTCACGAGCCGCCGCCGGGCAACTCCTCGATCGTGTTCGACAGTAACTACGAGTGGCAAGATGACGCCTGGCTGGGTCGCCGCCGCACCGGGCCGCGCCTCGATGAGCCGACCAGTATCTACGAGGTCCACCTGGGATCCTGGCGCCGCAAGGATGACGGCAGCTACCTCGGCTACCGCGACCTCGCCAACGAACTCGTGCCCTACGTCGCCGACATGGGATTCACGCATATCGAGCTGCTGCCCGTAACCGAGCACCCGTTTGACGGGTCCTGGGGATACCAGCCCATCGGCATGTTCGCACCCACCCAGCGCTTCGGCTCACCCGATGATTTTCGCGTGCTCATCGACGCCTGCCATGCACAGGGTATTGGCGTCATCATGGACTGGGTGCCCGCGCACTTCCCGAATGACGAGCACGGCTTGCGCCAGTTCGACGGTACTGCGCTGTACGAGCACGCTGACCCGCGCAAGGGCGCCCATGCCGACTGGGGCACGTTGATCTTCAACTATGGCCGTCGTGAAGTGATCAACTACCTGATTGGCAACGCCCTGTACTGGATCGATGAGTTTCATATCGATGGTCTTCGGGTTGATGCGGTTGCGTCGATGCTTTACCTGGACTATTCACGTGAAGATGGTGAATGGGTGCCCAACGAGTTCGGCGGCAACGAGAATCTCGAGGCCGTCGAATTCCTCAAGCGGCTGAATACCGAAGTTCATGCGCATGGTGCGACGTCCTTTGCCGAGGAGTCGACCGCATGGCCGAGCGTGTCGCGACCGGTTGATGCCGGCGGTCTCGGCTTCACCTACAAGTGGAATATGGGCTGGATGAACGACACGCTGGCCTACATGTCGGAAGACCCGGTGCATCGCAAGTACCACCACGACAAGATGACGTTTGGTCTCGTCTA
>SHLT01000175.1 GCA_004282875.1 Chromatiales bacterium
GCGACCGCTTACTGCAGCGGCGGAGTAGCTGCCGGTTCGTCAATAAATTCCTGCCAGTCGCTCTAGAGTGGCTTCGGCGTTAGCAGGCTGACCACAACGAGCGTGGTCACCGAGACGATGACGGCCGGGATCGCAATGTAGTCCGTGTCCATCGGGAACGTGAAGCCGAGGATTTCGGTCGGGCTGCCTTTGAACACGGAGTTGAGCACGGCGATCGTGATCACGGTCAGCATGCCCGATGCGATCGACATGACGCCCGCAATGCGCGTTACGCGCTTCCAGAAGAAAGCGGCCAGCAATGCCGGTGCGAGCGAGGCGCCGATCATGGTGTAGGACATTAGGGCCATCTCGAGGATGGTCTGGAACTGGCTCATCATGAGGTAGGCAAGAACGCCGATGCCGATGATGCAGGCGCGCTGAATCCAGACGATCTGCGATGACGAAGCGTTCTTGAAGAAGAACGCCTGGAAGATATCGCGCGTAACGTTGGTCGATGTGACCATCAGGAATGTATTACCCGTCGAGATGACAATGGCCGCACCGGCGGCAAGCAACAGCGACCCGATGATGACCGGTAACTGCTCAAACCCAATGCGCAGGATGATCTCTTCGGCCATGGCGCGGTTAATGCTGCCGTCTGCCATAAAGAAGCGAGGATCGTCGGCATAGATTGCGAAGCCGACCAGGGCGATCAGCATCATCAGCGTCTCGACGATGACGACGCCGATAAACATGCCCATGACCGCGCGCCGCGCATTGCGGGCGTTGTCCGCTGACGAGAACTTCTGGTACATGCTCGACTCGCTCATCAGCAGCAGGAACGTCGGAAGCGCGATGCCGACGACCCAGACGAAATCGTGTCCGCCCATTATCGACAGGTGGCTGGGTTGCTGCGTCTGGATTGTCGTGACAACGGCATCAAAGCCGCCATGAGCGGCGATGGCGAAGGGCAGGGTGACGATCATGGCCAGTAACATGATGCTGCCGTTGAAAATGTCGATCGAGACAATGGATACCATTCCGGCAAGCACGGTGAACCCGATTATCAGTACTGCGGCGATGATCATGCCGGTCTCGGGCGTGATGGAGCCTTCCGACAGGATTGCGATGAAGCGGCCACCGCCTTTGAACTGGTATCCGGCGATGACCATGTAGGCGATGATGATCGTAATTGTCCCGAGGACCTTGGCGACCTGGCTGTAGCGCTTCTCGAGCAGGTCGGTCAGTGTGTACTGAGCGATCTTGCGGACCCGCGCGGCGATCGTGTAAACCACCAGGATGCCGACCCAGGCACCGGCAGAGAACCACAACTCGGAAATACCCGTTCTGAACGTCAGGCCGGCCGTGCCAAAGAGGCTGCCGGAGCCGATCCAGGTGCAGACCAGAGTCGCGACCAGCATGTAGACCGGAACGCCGCGGCCAGCGACCATGAAGTCCTCGTCTGTCTTGACGGTGCGGCTCTTGTAGACACTGATGCCGAGCAGCATCAGGACGTAGAAGGTGACGACGGCGATATAGATCATCTTGCGCTTCTCTTGTTGGTTTTGTTGGCAGGGATCACGCGCGCTAACGCTATCACAAAGCCCCAAAACTAGTCTCTCGAAGGGCTTTTTTCGTTGCACCGGATACCGTATAATCCCGCGCCAGCGCACCAGTGGGGCTGCAGTTTGGACCCATCGCTACCAGGACCCTGGTAGATAAAGGCCCCGCTCAGGGGTTTTTTGTTGTCTGAGGACAGCGACAGAGCGCGGAGTACGAATGGGCCATTGGCCCATTTTTTGTTTTTGAAACAAATGGTTAGACGATGACAGGCGACGAACTCGCAAAACTGCTCGAGCCGACGGTTGAAAGACTCGGTTACGAACTGGCGGACCTCGAGGTCCGGTTGGGGAGCAAGGGCGGACTGGTTCGTATTTTCATCGACAAGCCGGATGGGATCGACCTCGACGATTGCGAAAAGGTCAGCCTGGCAGTCAGCGCGCTCCTCGATGTCGAGGATCCGGTGCCCGGCAACTACAACCTGGAGGTGTCGTCGCCGGGCTTGGACAGGAAGTTGACGAAAGTTGAGCATTTTCAGCGGTTTGAAGGTGAAACCGTGAAAGTGCAGATGCGGTTCCCGATAGAGGGACGCAGGCGTTTCCGCGGCACGCTGGTGTCGTCGGATGACGAGAACATTGTGGTCGAGGTGGATGGAGAGTCGCACAGCTTGCCGCTGAAGACGATCGATACCGCTCGGCTGGTGCCCGAAGTGGCGTAAAGCCTTAGGGATAGTGGAGTTTTAGGAAATGAGCAAAGAGATTTTGATGGTCGTTGACGCTGTCTCGAATGAGAAGGGCGTTGAAAAAGACATCATATTCGAGGCGATCGAAGCCGCACTGGCGTCTGCGACTCGCAGAAAGCACGGCGAGGACATCGAGGTTCGCGTATCGATCGACCGCGAAACGGGCGACTATGACACGTGGCGCCGCTGGCTGGTGTTTGAGGACGAGTCGACGGAGCTCGAGGTCCCGGATCGCGAACTGCGCATGATCGATGCCGTCGACATCGACGAGAATGCCCAGCCCGGCGAGTATGTCGAAGTGCCGATGGAATCCGTTGAGTTTGGACGCATCGCCGCCCAGACCGCCAAGCAGGTCATCGTGCAGAAGGTTCGCGAGGCCGAGCGTGAGCAGGTCGTCGAGGAATACAAGGATCGCGAGGGCGAAATGCTCTCCGGGCTCGTCAAGCGCGTGGATCGGAATGGCGTCTACATTGATCTCGGTGGTAACGCAGAGGGGTTTGTGCCGCGCGAAAACATGGTGCCGCGTGAGCCGGTCCGTCCGCAGGACCGGATCAAGGCACTTCTGACCGAGGTGCGCTCCGAGCCGCGTGGCCCGCAGTTGTTCATGACCCGTACGTCACCGCAATTCCTGGTCGAGCTGTTCAAGATCGAGGTGCCGGAAGTGGGCCAGGGCCTTATCGACATTCTCGGCGCCGCTCGCGACCCTGGTTTGCGAGCCAAGATTGCTGTACGCAGTAACGACAGCCGAATCGACGCCGTTGGGGCGTGCGTTGGCATGCGTGGTTCTCGTGTGCAGGCCGTCTCGAATGAGCTGGCCGGCGAGCGTGTGGACATCATTCTCTGGGACGACAATTCGGCACAGTTTGTCGTGAACGCGATGTCGCCGGCCGAGGTCGTCTCGATCGTGGTCGACGAAGACAAGCACAGCATGGATATCGCTGTGGATGAGGACAAGCTGTCCCAGGCGATCGGCCGTGGCGGGCAGAACATCCGTCTCGCCAGCGAGCTGTCGGGATGGGAACTCAACGTCATGACGGCAGCGGACGCGGAAGAGAAGAGCGAGTCGGAGATGAAGGAACTCATCGGCCTGTTCTCCAAGCAGCTCGACGTTGACGAAGAAGTCGCCCTCATTCTGGTGCAGGAAGGCTTCTCGACGATCGAAGAAGTGGCCTACGTACCGACCGCTGAGCTGGTGGCCATCGAGGAATTCGACGAGAACATCGTTGACGAGCTGCGCAGTCGGGCGCGTGACGTGCTGCTGACGCAGGCTATCGTCCAGGAAGAGAAGATCGACGAGGTTGAGCCTGCCGAAGACCTTCTGACGCTGGAAGGCATGGACAAAGGGCTTGCGTTTACGCTGGCTAGCAAGGGCGTTGTCACGCGCGAGGATCTCGCGGAGCTGGCGACGGACGATCTGCTGGAAATCAGCGAAATGGACGAGGAAGTCGCGGCGGCGTTGATCATGAAGGCACGCGCACACTGGTTCGAAGAAGAACAGCAGGCGTAATCGCCGGGAATGCGGAGTTAATGTATGGCTGATGTGACAGTTGCACAATTTGCTGAAGTACTGAAAGTGCCGGTCGAGAAACTGCTAACGCAGCTCGGTGAAGCGGGCATCAAAGTCAGTGGTTCTGATGACAAGATCAGCGATGATGCGAAGCTGGAACTGCTTACGCACCTGCGTCGTAGCCACGGCCAGGACGACACGCCGGCAACGGCTGCCGCGCCTCGAAAGATCACGTTGAAGCGCAAGTCGCAGTCGGAGCTACGCTTGTCCGGCACGCAGGGCAGGGCCCGCACCGTTAATGTCGAGGTGCGCCGCAAGCGCACGTACATCAAGCGCGACGTGCTGGAAAAGAAGGCCCAGGAAGAGCAGGAAGCGCTGGACGCCGAGCGCCGTGCCGAAGAAGAGCGCGTTGCTGCAGAGGCTCGCGAGGCTGAGCGTGCCAAGGCTGAAGCCGAGGCTGCGGTCAAAGCCGAGCAGGAAGCCAAGGAGAAAGAAGAGCAGGCCCGTAAGGACGCCGAGGAAGAAGCTCGCAAGGTTGCCGAAAAGGCGGCTGCAAGCGCTGCCGCCGAAAA
>SHLT01000084.1 GCA_004282875.1 Chromatiales bacterium
CATCTGGCTGACGCCGGGGAGAACCTTGAAAACGGCTTCACGCAGCTCGCGCGCTTTGTTCGCCGTAATCGTCGGCAGCGTCGACTCATAGATGCCGATGATCGCGATTCCAGAGACCAGCCCGGCGATGGCCAGCGTCAGCACGAGGCGCAGTGAACTCGGTGCCACCGTTTCCCTGTTTGCGCCGGCCGCCATCAGCTATCGCCTCCGCGACCGAACACCCGCGGCTGTGTGTAGCGATCAATGAGCGGCGTTGCCGCATTCATGAGCAGGATGGCGTACATCACCCCTTCCGGGAGACCACCGAAAACGCGGATCAACATGACGAGGACGCCGGTACCGATGCCGAATATCCAGGCTCCTTTCGGCGTGACGGGGGAGGTCACAGGGTCCGTGGCCATGTAGATAGCCCCGAGCAGCAGCCCTCCGGAAAAGACCGAGAACAGCGGCGTTGGGAAACGATCCGCATCGAAGAGCCCCAGGATGGCTGAAAAAACAACAACGGTCAGAAGGATGCTTACCGGGATGCGCCAATCGAGGTCTCGTCGCAGCCACAGGAAAACACCACCGAGCAGCAGCAGCAGTCCGCTGGTCTCGCCGAGCGACCCCGTGGTCTTGCCGAACATCAGGTTGGCGAGGGGCGTGACTTCCTGTTCGAATTTCATGAGCCCCAGCGGCGTGGCGGAGCTCATCGCGTCTATCTGCACCTGCATGAAAGGCAAAGCGAGGTTGCCGGGATAAACCTGCAGGAAGCCGCCGTCGGTCACCGCGGGCACCCAGGTCGTCATGGCGATCGGAAAGGTTGCGAGTAGAAATGCACGTCCCAGCAGCGCCGGGTTGAACAGGTTCTGTCCCAGCCCGCCCCAGATTACCTTGCCGAGCGCAATGCCGACGAATCCGCCCAGAAATGCCATCCAGAGCGGCAGGCCCGGCGGCAAGGTAAGTCCGAGCAGGAGTCCGGTCAGTATGCCGCTGGCGTCGCGCAGTGATTCCGCGCGAGCCTGCCGGTCGGCGAACAGCCATTCCGCCGCTACGGCGCCACCAATGCAGGACGCGAGTATGAGAACGGCGCTGAGACCGAAAAACCACATCGACGCCAGGGTCGCCGGCGCGAGTGCCAGCAGCACGTCGCGCATTGCTTTTGGCGTGGTCATGCCCTGGCGCAACAACGGCGCGTGGAAAAGCAGCAGGTCCGGATCGCGTTGCTTCACGCGTCCGGTTCCTTGCGGTGAGCCAGGTCGTCCTTCGCCGTGCGAATCAACTGCACGATCGGAATGTTGGACGGGCAGGCAAAAGTACAGCAGCCGCACTCAACGCAGTCGAAGACGTTGTACGCTTTCATCTCGTCGAACATGCGCGCCTTCGACAGCCGTGCGAGCCGCGACGGATTGAGGAAGTAGGGGCAGGCTTCCAGGCAGCGGCCGCAGCTGATGCACGGATACTCCTTGCGCCTTGCAGTCTCTGCCTCGGTAAAGACCAATACGCCCGAACATCCCTTTAGGATCGGAACGTCGAGGCTCGCGATCGGTCGGCCCATCATCGGCCCGCCCATGATCATTTCGCGCGTGCCCGGCTTGAGGCCGCCACAGAACTTCACCACATCGCGCACCGGCGTCCCGAGCGGCACGATAAGGTTGGCGGGGTAGGTTACGCCAGGACCCGCGACCGTCACGACCCGTTCGATCAATGGCATGCCGCGCAGAAAATAATCGGCGATTGCGACAATCGTGCCGACGTTGTTGACGTTAACGCCCACGTCGCGCGGCAACTGACCGGCAGGCACCTCCACATCGAAGACGCTCTTGATCATCATCTTCTCGGCGCCCTGCGGGTACTTGACCTTCAGGGGCACGATGCGCACCGGATCTCCGGGTGCGATGTGCTGCTGAACGATTTCGATGGCGTCGGGCTTGTTCGCCTCGATGCCGATAACCGTCTCCTCGGCGCCGAGCTTCTGCCGCATGATCTCTGCGCCTTCAAGCAGTGCCTCGGGACGCTCGAGCATGAGTCGATGGTCGGTCGTCAGGTAGGGCTCACACTCCGCGCCGTTAATCAGAAGATGCCTGATGGTGATGCCATCGGGCACGGACAGCTTTACGTGAGCCGGGAAGGCGGCGCCGCCCATGCCAACGATGCCTGCCATCTGTACGGCCTTGATGAATTCCTCGAGCGACAGTGCCTCCCAGTCGATGCGATCGCGGGCGTCCACCTGCTGTGTCGCAAAGGCATCCGCCTCGATCGCAATCGCCGGTGCAAAACGGCCGTCGACTCCACGAAAATCGCCGATCTCACGGACCCTGCCGGTCACGGGGCTATGGAGTCCCGTGGAGACAAAGCCACCCGGCTCAGCAATTAACTGCCCGCGTGTTACGCGTTCACCGGCAGCAACCACAGCCTGTGCCGGAACGCCGATGTGCTGGCCGAGCGGCATGACATAGTCTTTGCCGAATGGCACGCGCTGTATGGGCAGGTCCGCCGTCTGGTCCTTGAAATGAGCAGGATGCACTCCGTGCTCGAAATTGCGGCGTAGTCGGCGAAAAGCGCGCATCGTTTCAGTCTCGCTTCCGGGACGCCAGCTGCAACAGGCGACTGCGGATCGTGCTCGCGATCTCAGCCTGCGTCTTTTCCCGGATTTCACGGATCTCGGCTTCCGACGCCTGCTTCTGTGCAGCCAGCGCTGCCTCGTGCTCGGCGGCAAGGTCCGCACGAATGTCCTTCTCGAGCCGTTCCGTAAACGGCGTCACGATGCCGGCAAGCTCTTGCAGCGTTTGCCAGTTTGCGTGGCACTCTGCGCTTGCGTCAGCGAGTCCCTTCGAAACCGCGTGGCGATGTTCGTCGTCGCCATCGAGCGTTGCGACGAACGGGGTCTTTCCCTTGCGGCCGGAGGCGTCGAGGCACAGCCATTCGTGCAGCGGTAGCGGGCCAGCTGCATCGTCATCGAGGGTGTTGAAGGCGGATGCAAAGCGGGTCTGCCCAAACGCCCAGTCAGCCAGTGTCTGGCCGGGTTGGCTGTCATCGGCGTTGCCGTCCAGGGAAATGCGCGACCCGAATACGCCTTCCGCGGCGGGATCGTAGCGGAATAGTGGCAGCGCGCGGCTATCGCCCGCTCGCTGCGCTTGTGCGAGCGTGTCTCGCGTAGCGAATCCGTGGCGTCGCGGGCTGGGCGCGTATGCCTGGACAAGGGCAGGGCCTGCATGGCGCAGCGCATGCAACATGCTCTCGGCGAAGTGTGCCGTATCGGCAATAGACGTCTGTGCGACAAATGCCTTGCGCTGCGCAAGCGCCAGCATGCCGAGGTTTGCTCTTGGGTTGTTGTTCGATTCATCGAGCAACCCGAAGTCCAGTTCGCTCAGTACCAGGACCTTCACGGGCAATCCGGAGTTCAGAAGCCAGATCAACTGGCTCAGCCCCTGGCCTGCAAGCATCTCGTCGCTGCCGACCAGGATGAGCGGCGGGCAAAGCGCGATCTCTTCGGGGCCGAGATCCCGCCAGGACAGGCTTTCGAGTGCTTCCCGCTTCCAGTCGGCCCCGTCCGGTGGGTCGACTTCGAGGCGCGCACGCCGCAGCAGGCGAATTAATTCTGTCGTTTCCTGCAGGTGACCCTCGATCAGGCCGGCGGCAAGCTGCGCGGCGTCGCCGCTCATGTCGATGAGCACTGGCGCCTGGAAGGGATTGTGCGGAAATGCGCCGGCCCAGGCAGCTGTACTGCCGCCCGCAATCGCGAGTCCGTAGCGCGCTCGACCCAGCCCGTGTTCTCCGGTGACGAGCCGGTGGTGCGCCGTGTCAATGCTGTTCGAGAGGTCGATCAGCCTGAGAAGGAGGTCGGTATCGACGGAATGGTCGCTGGCAGCACTGCCGACGCTCTTGGCCAGGTCCTGCAGGTCGACACGCGGGCTCGACGTAGTTTTCAGTTTTTCGCTAACGGCATCGAGATCGTCGACCGCGAGTGTGCTCGAGAGCGTCTGTTTGACCAGCGACGCGACGGACTCGCCGGTCTCTGACAGCGTCGCCGCGAAGCGTTGCACGATGGGTTGTTGTTGGAATTCGGTCGCCGACAACGCCATTCGCACAGCAATTTTTTCGCCTGAACCCGCTTCAGCCGGATCACCACCAGGCAATGCGAACTGGCAGTACCGCGACAGCAGGATCGCGGCCATTGCACCGACCTCGGGGTCTTCGGCGATGCGTTCGAGAGTCGCTGATGCCGTGTCGGGTGTTGCCGAGAAGACAGCCCAAAGATCGCGTGCGCGGTTCAGCACGGCCGCATCCTGCGCAGCACCGCGCAGAGCTTCCGATTCGCAATTGCTCACGCACAGGCCGCAGGATTTGCAGGCGTCGGGGTTGACGACCACCGACAGTAGTTCGGCACTGTCTTTCTTGCGCGCTTCGGCGTCGTGGAAGAAGGGCTTGGTGACGGCAACCGGCAGCGAGCCATACGCCTCGCGGATTTCGCCGATACCGTCTTCAATGGCCTGCTTGCGCTCATCGGGCAAGGGCATCTTGTCCTCGAGCCACGTGTAGGCCTCGTCGAGCATCTCGCCAAATGTTGCCGCGGGCTGTTCCGCTTTCCGGTTGCTCGAGATCATGCGTGCCGCGAGTTTGGCGGCGACCTGGCGGACGGCATCGGCACCGGTGCGGTCGATGCCGGCGTCGATCAGGGCTGCAGGACTCGACGCGACGACGCCGATGGCGCTGTCGGGACAGTGTGTCCAGCACTTGCCGCAGCCAGTGCACAACGACGGATCGAATTCCGGCAATCGAGTGCGGGCGCCGCTTGTGTCACAGAAAGTAGAACTCAGGGGCGGCATGGTGCCCGTTGCAAGGAACGGGTCTGCCGTCAGGCGGTCGGCCTTGCCGTCGCGGTAAAGTATGCCGGTCTGGTCCCAGAAACGGGGCAAACTGGCGAAATGATCGTCGTCCCGCGCCAGGTGGCGCACGGTGGCAGGCACAGCGCCTTGCCAGGCGCCTGCCACGGGGTCTGGACCTGCTGCTTCCTCGTCGCGCTCGACGACGCCCTCAAGCCCGGCCTGAAACGATGCAAGCATCGCGTCGCGATGATCGTCGGGAACGTTCTCCAGCAGGCCGCGTCGCGCGGCGATAATCCGGCGCGCTTTGTGATCGACCAACCCCGCGGACTGCAGCGCGCCAAACAACCCACCGAGCAAGGTCTCCTGCGCCTCCGCGTCGTCGGGATCGAAGGGCACATGAAAAAGTTTTTCGCTGTCGGTAAGCAACACTTCGCTACGCGCGCTTAGCAACGTCGCGTCGGCGACAACGTCATCGCCCGGGTCCTGCAGCGAAGCATCGCCGTGCGTGAGCCAGTCAAGCTGCGTGTCGGACCAGCGTTCCCACGTAAGCGCAGGGCGGCTGCGAACGCGGCCCTCATCGAGTTGCTGCAGTATCGCACCCGCCGCGCCTAGCAAGCCTTCGTTGGCATCGCCGGTGGTCCGCTGTATCGCGATGCTCAGCGTCTTGTCCTTGCGCAGCCGGTTGGTGCTGCGTGCAGCGCGGATACCGAGTTTGGCGGTGTCAGGATAGGCGCGCCGCAATGCGTCGAGTAAGACCTCGCGCTTGGGTTCTTCGGCCGATGGGTCATCGAAGGAAAGGCCAAGGTAAGCAGGAGTCGCGGGCGGCGGATCCGTGCGCGCACAAAGCTCGACCAGGTCGGCGACACGCAGCGGCAAGCCACCCACGCCAAAGACGATGGGCGAACAGGCAGGGCGGTTCCCGGCGTGCGCTTGCTTGAGGCTGGCGCGGGCTTCGCGGCAGAGCGGCGGTTCGCCGGACAAGGGTGAAGCCATGCGTTCAAGCACGAAGACCTGATTGCAGTGTTCGAGTGCTGCACCGATTGCGGCGGACGGGAACGGACGCAGTACATGAATGCCAAGGACGCCGACTTTTATTTTGTGGCGCTCGCGAACGAAGTCCGCAGCCACTCTTGCTGTTTCGATTGCGGAGCCTTGCGCCATGATCACAATGCTCGCGTCGTCCATGCGGTAGCAGGAGACCGCCGCATGTTGGCGGCCCGTCTTGGCTGCAAATGCCTCGAATGACGCCTGCAGCGACTCCTCGACAAAAGCGTCAAAATAGGCGCCGCGAGCGGCCGCTCCCAGCGCGAAACTCTCCTGTTCGAACAATGCGCCCATAAGCGCCGGTTCGTCGAGATCGTGCCAGGCCGGCACGCGTCGCCGTATCGCGCCGAACAGGAGTTTCTGTGCGGGCGTCGGCGACTCGATTTGATCGCGCGGGGAACCGAGGAAACCGTTGACCTGTGCGGGCGATAGCAGGCGCGTGTCCTGCGGCGCCAGTGCGGTTTGCTCGCTGTCCATGATAACCATGCCAGGTACCAGTGACGCCTCGGTCACACGCCTGGCAATGTAGGTGAAGTCGACGGCCTCCTGCACATTTGCTGCAAATAGCATGAAGAGGCCGGAATCTGCACTGAGATGGACGCACTCATGCCCACTGCCCAATGCTGTGCCGTGGGCCGGTAGCGCGCGCGTGTTGAGATGCAAGACCAGCGGCGCGTGTTTGCCGGCCGCGGACGTCAGCAAGTCCTGGCTTGCTGCGATGTCCGTTCCCGACAGGAATGCAGCGGCGCGCCGGCCGGCAAGCGCCATGCCGGTCGCCGCGGCAACGCGGCCCCGCGGACCTTCGGCGCTGTGCACCGTGTGACTGGTGATGGCGGCTTCGGACAACGAGACCGCGATGTTACCGTCGAGCACCGTGTCCAGACCTTCCTCGCGGATGTCAGATCCGGCGGGTGCCCCAAAGACTTTGCGGTACCAGCGGATGGCAATGCTGCGCATACCGGACATCAGACGGCCCCCGCTTTTCTGGATTCCTGGTTCTGGAACTGCTCACCCTCGAGCCACACGATCGAGCGCGTAGCGCATCGAAACACGGCTTCAGGCGCGGCCGGGCCGCCCGCCGAATAATCGATTACGGGGAGGTTGTTTTCCATGCGTATGAGTCCGGGCGCTGCGTCCGCGACACACTTTCCACATGCGTCACACGCGACTGAGCAGAGCTGTGTTGCGGCTTCGCCGGCCAGCGGGATGTTGCATTGTACGAACAGGTTCTGGCTGAGAGGCACGAGTTCAAACAGGTCCCTCGGACAGGCAGCAACGCAGTCCGGGCAGGCACGGCATTTCCCGGTGTCCACCTGTGGGAGACCGTTTTCGTTCATATGAATCGCGTCGAAGGTGCAGGCAACTTCACAATCGCCCAGTCCAAGGCAGCCCCAGGAGCAGCCCTTGCCGCCGCCCGACACCATGGCCGCGGCACGGCAGCCTTCAAAACCCTGGTACTCCGCGATCTGGTGCGCCTGCAAGCCACCGCCGCTGCAGCGCAGCCGGGATACCAGTTTCTCCTGGCTACCGGCATCCACTTCGAGAAACTCGGCGATCTGTTCGATGTTCTCGGCAGTACTGACCGTGCACTGGCTGGGGTCGACGGCCCCGGCGACCAGTTTTTCCGCAAACGGCAAGCACCCGGGTTGTCCGCAGGCACCGCAATTGGTGCCCGGCAGCAACTCGTTGGTTACCTCAATGCGTGGGTCCTCGTCCACCTTCAGGAAGCGCTGCGCGATAGCGAGAATCGTTCCGAAGAACAATCCGATCCCAACCATGATGGCCGGTGCTACGAGCAGGCTGTTCATCAGTTGAACGGGGCTGCACGGGCGACGAGCTCATCCAGTCCAGGCTCATTCGGGTTGAGCGGCTTACCCGGGTGAATGCACTTGGCGGGGCAAATCTCGGCTGCCGCCACGAGGTCCGCATAGGTGCCCGCGTTCACATCCTTGATGATCGCCTGCTTGTCGCTGTTGTACGCGAACATCATCTTGTTTACGCCCATACAGTCATCGCAGGTTGTGCACATCGCCGTATCGAGCCAGGGATCGTCAAAGCTGAGTTCTTCTTCCGGCTCCTCTTCGGGCTCAGGCTCCGGTTCGGGACTGGTCTCGGCGGTGGTCGTGATTTCGTTGTTCGGCAGGGGCGTCGGCAGCGTGGCGAGTTGGCCGCCGTCGCCTATCACGCCGGAGAGGTCGGCACCCATGAGGACGTCGACGAGCTGACCCATGGCCTCACCAGCCGCTTCACTGCGCGCGCTCTCCAGCTCGTCCTGGTGTTCCTTCTCCAGTTGCTCTCGTTCGGCTTCGAGCGCGGCTTGTTGCTCCGCGATTATGCGGTCGATAGCCGCCTCGACGTAGAAATTCTGGACGCCGGCCAGTTCTTGCAGCGTGCGCCAGTAGTTCAAACGGTCACGGCAGGCGAAAAGGAGCGTACGAGACACGACCAGCCGCACGAGGACGCCCTTGTCATCGATACCCCAGACAAACGGTACCAGCCGATCAACAGCCTCGTCGTCGGCGTCGAGGAACGCATCAACGGTCACGAGGTCGGGTGCCTCGAAACCGGCGGGCACCACGCGGAAATGTTCGTGCAGCTCCGGCATCAGGAGTGCGTAGTCCGCAAAAGTGAACGCAAGGTCCATCTCGGTCACTTCATCTTCCGCGCTGCGGTATTCAAGCGTCTCAACGGGCCAGTCGCTGTCCGCCTGCGGATTTCCGCTAAAGCTGACTCGCTCTGCGGCGTGGTCGCCACGGTCCGGATTCACGAGGAGGTAGGGATGCGCACGACTCTCCAGCGCGGCACTGGCAACGAACCAGGCATCGAGCAGCGGCTTCTCCGCTGTGCTCTGGGTGCCGCGATTGATCAGGTGCAGGCCCGTCCGGTTGCTGTCGAGGGCGCAAAGGAATCCGGACAGCAGATCCTGGTGCCGTGCTGCGGACGACTGCGCGACCACAACGTGGCGGTGGCCGACACCGAAGTAGGCCAGTTCAAAACGATAGGTATCGAACGGGCCCTCACCGGCGCGCGCTGCCGGATTGTCGTAGGCCCGAATCCAGGTCAATACCTGAACCGGGAGACGTGATCCCAGCAGATGTGAAAACGACGGCAAGCCGTCGCCCGCGAGATGGTCGGCTGATACCAGCGCGACGACTCGCGTTACGAGCTGCATTTCCGCGTCAGAGAAAGCCTGCCAGTCGAAGCTGGCAAACCAGGAATCGTGTATCGCGGGATCGTAGTTTCCGTCGATCTCCAGCACTGCGATGCGCGCTGCAGCGAACAACTGAGCGAAGTGCGCAGCGTCCTCTGCGAACACTTCTGATGCCGTCGCGCAGGGATTGTCGCTCGCGACGACATCCAGCACAGGCAGAGCCGTCAACGATGGATCGTCCAGTGTGCCGACGAACCTGACCAGGATAGGGTCATCTTGCCAGGCTTGCAGTGTCTGCAAGGCCTGCTCGATTCGCGCGCGCCGTTCGACGGACATTTCGACCGACCCATGAGCGCGTTGGCCCAGCATTCCGGACAAGGCGCCCGTGTCGAAATATTGCGACGCAGCACCGGGGTCAGTCTGGTCCTTGCGACCCTCGTCGCTTGCCGCTGCCTTGGCTTTCTCGACCTCCAGCAAAGAACGCAAACCGTGAACGTGCTTGCTGACCTGCTGTCGGAACGCCTCGCGCCGATGTTCGTGCCGGTGGCGAATAGCGTGCACCATCAGGTGCAGCGACGTATGTGGCCCGTAGCCAAGGAATTGTGCACCGGGTGCGATAGCGTCCGCGAGACGTGCGAGGTCGGCGGCCAGGACTTCGCTACTCTCGGGTGCCAGATCCAGCTGCTCCTGCATCGCCGTCGCAGCCGACGCAAATACACCGGGTGCCTCGACGGGGTCAGGGTCTTCCAGTTTCTGCCGGATGAAGCGCTCGATCCAGGGGAGGTTATCTTTAAGAATCCGGGCGCTGTCTTCGCCGAGTGCAAATTCGTCAATCGCGTCCAGCAGGTGCTCGCCCGCCGGTTTGGCGAGTACCGCCTGCTCAGTACCGTTGGGGGGTGCGAGATACAGCGGGTACTGGTAGCGAATGACTGAGGCGTCCCGGTAGGGATTGAGCAGGGCGGGCAGAATGCCGCCGCTGGGCCGGGTGGTACTTGCGGTCGCCGCGGGCTCGCCGTAGTGGAAACGGCGCAGTACGTCGATCACATTGGTGTCGTCGCCACCTGCCATTTCGACATTGTCGGCTTCGTTGCGTTTATTTTCCGTTACGGAATTCATCGTGTCGGTCCGCTCAATGGCACGCCGGCTACAAGGCGAAATGGTCCAGGGCTTCGTTCATGCCTGCCAACCTGTCCTCGCTGGTCATATCGAGGCCGGTCGCAGTGATCTTGTCGTACTGCCGTGCATCGGGATTGTGGTAGAGGATCCCCAATGGCAAGACGCTCTCGTCCTCCGCCAACGCACGCGCTGCGGCGAGATCGGACGGGTCATGCTCGGCGTTGTTCGGGAACAAACGCTTGACCATGTCGTCAACCTGGACGCCTTTTTCATGCGTGAGCAGCCGCATTCGCGCAGGCTCGTCCTGCAGGGTCTTGCCGATCGACTCCACGTAGACAGGGCAACGTTGAATGATACGTACAAAGCTCGTTCCCTTGTGCTCGTGTGCTTTCTTGATGACCTCATGACGAAGCGGGGCATTCCAGTCAACGATCTGGGCGACAAACGAAATATTCGTGATACCCAGCGTCACGGTCAGCGGATTGAGCGGCGGTAGCAGTGCGCCTGACGGGTGGGTGTTGGTCGGCACGTCCAGCGGCGTTGTGGGCGACGTCTGTTTCTTGGTCAGCCCGTAAATGCCGTTGTCGAATACCAGGAGCGTGATGTCCATGTTGTATCGCATGGCATGGATCCAGTGGGCGGCGCCAATCGAGAAGCAATCGCCGTCGCCGGTCGCGACCCAGACGTCCAGATCAGGGCGCCGCGACTTGATGCCGCAGGCGACAGGCAGCGCCCGCCCGTGCAAGCCATGGAACCCGTAGGTACTCATGTAGTGTGGCAGGCGGCTGGAGCAGCCGATACCGGATACCGCTACCGTCTTTTCCGGTTTGATCTGCGAGTCGCGGCAAACCCGGTGGACAGCGGCGAGGATGCCATGGTCGCCGCAACCTGTGCACCAGCGCGGCACCGCGCCGGTGTAGTCGTCCAGTGTGAAGTAACGATCCTTGACCTCGAGAGACCAATCACCTTTTAAGCCGAACATGCTTCTGCTCCTTCGATCTCTTCAAGTCGTGATTCGATAACGTTGTGGATAGTGCCGGGTTGTAGCGGGTGGCCCGGCACCTTTGACCAGCAGTCGATATCCATCAGCGTGTGCGCGCGCAGTACGAGCGCGAGCTGTGAGTAGCGACGGTTCTCCTCAGTGAGAAGCGGCGAACCGGGTTCATCGCTGTAGTTGATCTCGATCGTCATCACCTTCTTGAACCTCGAGAAAATCTCTTTGAGACCGGGCTCCATCGGCGACAGGAAGCGGAGATGCACGGAGGACACCTTCAGGCCCTGGGCCCTCGCACGATCGACTGCTTCCTCGATAGCACCCAGGGTTGAGCCCCATCCGACAATGAGCAGGTCGCCTTCCGGATCGCCGTGAACCTCGGGAGGCTTCATGGTGGCAAACATGGTGGCCAGTTTGCGGCTACGCATATCCATGCCTTCCTGGTTGGATGCCGTGTCATACGCGATCTTGCCCTGGCGGTTGTGCGCGAGGCCGGTGAGGATGTATTCGCCGCCGCGCATGCCGGGAATCGGGCGTTCCGACAGGCCGGTTTTTTCGTCCCAGTCATAGGGTGCGACGTCCTGATTCCAGTCAGATTGATCCAGCGGCGCCGCGAACCACTCTTCCGTGACGTCCGGCCGCTCTATGGGCTGCACGCCGGTACCAAGGTTGGCGTCGGTCAACATGACGACCGGTGTGCGGAAGGACTCGGCCAATCTGCGGGCCATGACCACGAAGTGGAAGCACTCCGAGATTGTGGCTGCCGCCATGACGATCTTCGGTGAGTCGCCTGGCGCGCCGTACAGCGTCGACAGCAGGTCGCCCTGTTCGACCTTGGTGGGCAGGCCTGTCGACGGACTGCCGCGTTGCACGTCGATGATCACGAGGGGCACCTCGGCCATGACGGCAAGACCGATCATCTCGGTCTTCAGCGCCATGCCGGGCCCGGACGTAATCGTGCAGGCCGTTTTTCCCGCATACGATGCGCCGATCGCGAATCCGATCGCGGCAATCTCGTCTTCTGCCTGATGGACAAAACCGCCGGTCAGGTGAAAATCCTCCGCAAGATAGTGTGATGCGGATGTCGCCGGGGTAATGGGGTACATCGCGACCATTTCGATGCCGGCCGCCATAACGCCGAGCCCGGCTGCGGTATTGCCGTTCATGACGACCGCTGACTCCAGGCGATCTTCTTCGGATGCCGGGATCTCGAACGAGAAATCGATGTTGTCGCGGGCAAAAGCACAGCCGGCGTCGAAGAGGTCATGGTTGATCTTGATGACCTTGTCGCCCTTCTTCTTGAAGATCTTGGCGATCTCGGCTTTCGCGATGTCGGTATCGCGATGGTAAATGCTGCAGATCATACCGAGGACAAACATGTTTTTGCCCTTGCGCGGATCGGGTACGAGCTTGAGGCATTCTTGCTGGATCGGCAGCTCGATGACATTAAGTCCCTGTGACTCGAAATCGGTGAGCGCCTCCCTGTACTGATTGCGGATTCTCTCGTCAGGGTCCTCCGCCCACATGTTCTCCAGCAGGACCACCGTGCCTTTTCTGTAAGCGTGGTTCGAGATTCGGGAATAGAGCACCTGCTCGTTGAAGGCAACCACGATATCGGCTTCATCGCCCATGTTGGTCATGTACTTCGACCCCATGCGAACGCGAATGCCGCTGGCGCCCTGGCGTTCCCGGGCCGGTGGTTGAATTTCGGCGGGAATGATCTCGACCGTCCAGACGCCGTTGCCCATCTTGCCGCTGACCAGCCCCAGAATCTGGCCGCATTTCTGTGCGCCCTCGCCGGAGTCGCTGACGATTTCGACAATATGCTGGTCCACCTGGCGAACACCGCCAGGGAACTCCAGGACTTCGTCCGACTCATCAGCCGAGTGGATAACAGTGGCAGCCGTGCCGTCTGCCTGTGCCGCCCGGACCTCGTCAAACCTGTTGCGGAATTCTTCTATTGTCTCCCACCGAGCCTCCCGCGCGGTTTCGACGTCCTCGGTGTGCAGTGAGCGCCGCAGGTCGTAGCCAAGCGCGTCTCGCAGGGGCCGCGGGACGGCGAGCTTCACCCACCACGTCTTGTCGCGTTTGAACAAGTACTTGGTGTCGCTTGAGATTTGTGATGTTGACATGCTCATTTCTCCGCCGTACCTGCTGTTTGCAGGGCTGTACCTTTTTACTTGCGGGCGTTATTGCACGGGGGTTTGGGCATGTAAATAGGTAGATACATAAGTGTTTACTAATTTGTCGGAAGTGCGCTGGACGCAACCCCCAACCGGCCACCTGAGAGCGCACTAATCGCAGTCCCTGCAAGCGCAGCGAGTAGCGTCACAGGCAGAAAACCCGGGCGGCCGCTGGTTGAGGTGCTCCTAGGTAGTAAGCGCAGCCGGGAGGGCGATGACGTGCCGAATGCAGAGGCGCTGGCGAGAATAATCCTGCATGTCCCGCAGTGCTGGATAATGCTGTAGAATCCCGCCAGCAATTCCAATCAACCTGTTATTCAGAGGCTATCGTGAGCAACGCAGAACAACTCCAGAAGATCAAAACCGCACCCGGATTTATCGCCGCACTGGACCAGAGTGGCGGTAGTACACCCAAGGCACTGGGACTTTACGGCGTAACCCCTGACGCCTGGTCGAACGACGAAGAGATGTTCGATGTCGTGCACGCGATGCGAACACGCATCATGACGAGTCCGTCGTTTGGTGGTGATCGTATCCTCGGCGCGATTCTGTTCGAAAACACCATGGACCGCGAGGTCGAAGGCCAGTCGACAGCCGGCTACCTTTGGAATGTGAAAAATGTCGTACCGTTCCTGAAAGTCGACAAGGGTCTCGCCGATGTCGTCGACGGTGCGCAAGTCATGAAGCCCATGCCGGACCTCGATGCGCTGCTGGCGAAAGCGCGGGCGGCTGGTATTTTCGGCACCAAGATGCGCTCGGTTGTCAAGGAAGCCAATGCGGCCGGAATCAAGGCCGTTGTGGGTCAACAGTTCGACATCGGCCGGCAAATCGTAGCGGCAGGCCTCGTACCGATCATTGAGCCGGAAGTCGACATCCACTGCCCGGACAAGGCGGCAGCCGAAGACATGCTGCACGCGGAAATTATGGCGCAGCTGAATAGCCTGAATGCCGATGAGATTGTCATGCTTAAGCTCACCCTGCCTGAGAAGGACGGTTTGTACGCGGACTGCATTGCGCATCCGAATGTTGCACGCGTCGTTGCCCTGTCCGGCGGCTATTCCCGCGACGAGGCAAACGACCGGCTGAGCCGTCAGCATGGCATGGTTGCCAGCTTCTCGCGCGCCCTCTCAGAGGGTCTCAGTGCACAGCAGTCGGATGAGGAATTCGATGCGACGCTCGACGCGTCCATCGGCAGCATCGCCGCAGCGTCCGCGACCTGACCCGCGGTAATATGACAAGTAGCTAAAAGGGGCCTTCGGGCCCCTTTTTCGTGGCTTAGCCGAATTTCTGGCAATAGTGTATTTTCCGTATTCAGGAACGGCCCCAAACGGCCGAAAATACGGAAATATTATTAATCGCAGCGAGCGCTCCTATGACCGAGAAAGAAGCAGGCCAGGCGGAAACCGTCGTCGACATTGCCAAACCGCAGCCAAAGCAGGATATCGACACCTCAACGCCGTCTCATATTTTCGGCGAAATGCGGCACAGTCCCGAGCAGATCAAGGACCTGTTTCGCCACGGGAAATATCCCTACAAGACCAAGATTCGCAAGGCCGCCTACGAGAAACACAAAGAAGAGCTGCAGGTTGAGCTGCTCAAGGTTCAGAGCTGGGTCAAGGAAACCGGTCAGCGTATCGTCATCCTGTTCGAGGGCCGCGACGCGGCAGGCAAGGGCGGCACCATCAAACGCTTCATGGAGCACCTGAACCCGCGTGCCGCCCGCGTTGTCGCGCTTGAAAAGCCGACAGACCATGAGCGCGGGGAGTGGTACTTCCAGCGTTACATCAAGTATCTGCCGACCGAGGGCGAAATGGTGTTTTTTGACCGCTCCTGGTACAACCGCGCCGGCGTGGAGCGTGTCATGGGATTCTGCGATTCCCTGGAATACCTCGAATTCATGCGCCAGGTACCCGATCTCGAGCGGATGCTCGTTCGGTCCGGCATTCGACTCTTCAAATTCTGGTTCTCGGTCACGCACGAGGAACAGGAACGCCGGTTCAATTCACGTATCGGGGATCCGCTCAAGCAGTGGAAACTCAGTCCCATCGACCGGGAGTCCCAGGATAAATGGGATGAGTACACCGAGGCCAAGGAGGCCATGTTTTTCTACACCGATACGGCGGACGCGCCGTGGACGATCGTTAAGTCCGACGACAAGAAGCGGGCCCGTCTCAACTGCATGCAGCATTTCCTCTCTCAGCTCGACTACCCGGGGAAGAACGAGCACGTGGTGCGGGGACCGGACCCCCTGATCGTAGGCTCATCGGCACAGGTCATAGAAAAAGACCGCCACCTATGGGGCTGATGCCCGGCCAGGACCGATGCCGTTGTATTGAGGCTGGCCAGCAGCGATAATCGCGCCCGGTCCGCGTCGGCTTTCCCGCGACGGTCAGCCGTGAAC
>SHLT01000176.1 GCA_004282875.1 Chromatiales bacterium
AGGTACCCAACGGCAGGCTCGGGTGTTCGATATCGTCAGCGTGCACGGGCAGGCAGTCCGCCTTGGACAACGCCAGCAGCGCAATCCGGTCGATAATGCCCGGCCAGCCCGCTGAGGCATGCCAGATATCTTCGCAGACAGACTCCGGAAAGACAAAAGTGGGAAACTCGGTGCCTGCGGCCTGCAGCTTCTGGTGCAAATAGTCGCGAGTTTCGTCGCAGGTCAAAGGATGCAGGTGAAAATCATGCGTGATGCGCCTCGAAATGCACTTCATCGCCGGTGCGTCCATGATCTTGCGCAGCGAGCAGTCACTCGCGAGCACCATCTTGATGGCGCTGCCATGCCGCTCTTTGAGTTCGGCCAGTTCGCACAACGCACGCAGCGCACTGGGTCTCAGTTCCTGCATATTTTCGACAACGATGAGCGGCGCTGCACCGGATGACGCTTGCTGTAGTGAGAAGACGCGAACGAGCCCTAACAGTTCACTGGCAGAGCTGAGGTCGATGTCGTAGCCAAACTGGTGGAGTACCGAGAGCAGCAGCTTGGTCGTGTTGAGTCCTTTGCCGTCTACCAGCGCCACGGAGTACTCGCGATCGAGCGATTCGATGAACGTGCGAATGAGAACGGATTTGCCGGACAGGGCGGGGCCCTGCAATAGCGACAGGCCGGTCGGGTGGTCGAGCGTGTCTCGCAGCATGTCAAGTGCCGCACGCTGCGACTGATACGGTATGATCGCCAGCGGTTTCCCGTGGGTCGGGAAGGGTTGTTCGCTCAGGCCGGCAGCCCCTAGTTCCATAGGTATAAACTCGCAATCGTTAAGTTGCGGAAATGTTGGTATTGTCCGGTTCCGGTCGGTTTCTAATAATAATGATCGACCGGTCCGATCAGTCTACGATCCGGCTCAGGTTTGTGTAAACCGGGATTTCAGCGATTCCTTGTAGATCAAGGAGGCGCAGTGGATTGTTCGAAGCAGGTTGAGTAATAGGTTTTAACTAGCTGATTAACAGGGAAGTTATTCTGTGATTATCAAGACGTCGACGAACGGCGACAGAGCGTAAAGCATTGACTCATAAGTTATCGGGCGACAACCTGACTTTGATCCGTGGCGAGCGCTGCCTGTTTCAGGACCTGTCATTTGCGCTGGAGAGCGGGGGTCTGCTCATCCTCGAGGGGCGCAATGGCTGTGGCAAGACCAGCCTGATCCGCGCGATCGCGGGAATGCTGAGCCTCGAGGAAGGCACCGTGTACTGGGACAACGAGCCGGTTGACAACCAGCGGCAGGTATTCCACGGCGCGCTCGTCTGGCTTGCGCACCGCACCGGGCTCAAGGGTGACCTCACGCTGGTCGAAAACCTGGGCTTTGAGCATGCACTCCGGGCGCACTCGAAACGTGACCCTGAAGAGGTGTATGAGCGCCTTGGCATCGCGCGGCTGAAGAAGCTGATTCTGCGTTCTTTGTCGGCCGGGCAGCAACGACGTGTCGCGCTTGCTCGCATGCTGCTGGCGGATGTGCCGCTCTGGTTCATGGACGAACCGTTCACGAACCTCGACCGGGAGGGCCGGCAACTCGTGATGGAGCTGGTCGAGGAACATTGCGCCACCGGCGGCATGTGTGTGATGGCTGCGCACCAGGACGTCGAGATCGACGCGCCCACGACCAAGGTGCGCATCCAATGAGCGAGGCGCCGAGAGAAATCCCCGGAATTCTCGCGGGGCTGGTCGCGACTGCAAAACGCGACTTGCTGCTTGCGTGGAAGCGGCCGGGCGATGTGCTGAATCCGCTGTTCTTCTTTGCGATGGTCTGCACACTGTTTCCGCTTGCCGTAGGCCCCAGCGCCGAACAGCTAGAGTTCAGCGGACCGGGCGTCCTCTGGGTCGCGGCACTGCTGGCGACTTTGCTGTCGCTTAACTCACTCTTTATTACGGACTTCGAGGACGGCAGCCTGGATCAGCTGCTCGTCAGTCCGCAGCCGCTGCCAATTTTGGTGCTGGGTAAAACGCTGGCGCACTGGCTGACGAGCGGGCTGCCGCTGGTCTTCGTTTCGCCGATTCTCGCGATCACCTATCGCATGCCGTTGTCCGTGGTCGGCGTGATGATGCTGACGCTGGCGCTGGGTACGATAAGCCTGAGCCTCCTCGGGTCGATCGGCGCGGCTCTGACAGTGGGACTGCATCGCGGCACCGCGCTGCTGAGCCTGCTGATCCTGCCGCTGGCCATGCCGATCATGATCCTGGGCGCAAACGCGGTCTCGCTGGCCGCGAGCAATGACATATATTCAACTGGCATATGGGCGCTCGGCGCCTATGCCATCGCCTCACTCAGCCTTGCCCCCTATGCAACGGCTGCCGCACTTCGAATCAGCAACGAGTAGAATCCCCGCCTATGTGGAAATGGTTTCATCAGCTGGCTTCACCGCCGCATTTTTATCGTATCTCCGCCATCCTCGCGCCCTGGCTGGCCGTGCCTGGCTTAATCCTGATCGCCTATGCGGCCTGGCAGGGTCTGTTCGTCGTCCCGATGGACTACCAGCAGGGCGACGCGTTCAGGATCATCTACGTACACGTCCCGTCCGCCTACCTGTCGATGATGGCCTATATGATCATGGCCACGTCGGGTGCGATCGGGCTGATCTGGCGCATTAAGCTGTCGCATGCCGTGGCAGCCGCCGCGGCGCCCATCGGGGCCGGGTTTACGTTTCTTGCGCTGTGCACAGGGTCGATCTGGGGCAAGCCCATGTGGGGCACCTGGTGGGAGTGGGGCGACCCGCGCATGATGTCCGAACTCATCCTGCTGTTCCTGTACTTCGGTTACATGGCGCTCAGGAGCTCCATCGACGACACGACCAAGGCGGATAAGGCAAGCGCCGTACTGGCACTGGTCGGAATTGTGAACGTCGTCATCGTGCATTTCTCCGTTGAGTGGTGGAGTTCACTGCACCAGGGTCAGACGGTCTTCAAGAAGGGCACGATGGATGCCGACATGCGCATCCCGTTGTTGATCATGCTGCTCGGATTTACGCTCTTGTTCGGCGCGATGCTGCTGCGGCGTATACGGACGGAAGTGCTGTTTCGTGAACGCCGCACCAAATGGGTCCGCGAGATGATTCTGTCACCTGAAGGAGGCGCGTAATGGACGGATTAGCGATGGGCGATTACGGCGCCTACGTATGGAGTTGCTACGCCCTGACCCTTGTAATTGTGGTGTTCCTAAGTTGGCGTGCGCGCCTCAGGCATAAAAGAGTTTATAGAGATATAGAAGTGCGATTGAAGGCACTAGAGGATCGTGAATGAAACCAAGACAGCAACGCATGTTGGCCGTAGGACTGGCCGCGCTTGGCATCGCAATTGCTGCTGGACTGACGCTGCGTGCGTTCCAGGACAATATGATGTTCTTCGTGGAAGTCTCCGACGTTGTCGCAGGCGAGTACCCGAAGGAGCGTAACTTCCGGATTGGTGGTCTCGTCGTGGGCGGGAGTATGCAGCGCGCGGAAGGCTCGCTGGATATTCGCTTTGAAGTCACGGATACGGCCTGCACCGTGCCCGTGATGTACTCCGGCGTATTGCCCGACCTGTTCCGCGAAGGACAGGGTGTGGTCGCCCACGGCCGCATGGGCGAGGACAACGTGTTCCAGGCCGACAAGATCCTGGCCAAGCATGACGAAGACTACATGGCGCCTGAAGTCGCTGATTCGCTGTCCAAGCATCAGCAGGACATTCAGGAGGCCGTCGTCAAGGGTGCCGCGGAGTGTCGAACGAATGATTCCTGAAATCGGTCAGTTCTCACTGATACTGGCGCTGTCGCTCGCCATTGCCCAGACCATCATTCCGCTCGTCGGCGCGCATCGCGGTGACGCCGCGATGATGGGCGTTGCGCGCACGGCCGCGACGGGGCAGTTCCTGTTTGTCGCCGTTGCCTTTGCCTGCCTGACGTATGCGTTTCTTGCGGACGATTTTTCCGTCTTGTACGTGGCGAATCACTCGCAGCTGTCATTGCCGACCCTCTACAAGGTATCAGCGGTGTGGGGTGCACACGAAGGTTCGCTGCTTCTCTGGATATTCGTGCTGGCCGCCTGGACATTGGCTGTGGCGATGTTCAGCTCCGGTCTGCCCGCCGCGTTTTCGTCACGGGTCATCGGCGTGCTGGGTTTCCTGTCCGTCGGGTTCCTGCTGTTTGCGATCCTGACGTCCAATCCCTTCGACCGGCTGGTGCCGGCCGCCGTCGATGGCGGCGATCTCAATCCACTGCTCCAGGATCCCGGTCTCGCGATTCACCCGCCGCTCTTGTACATCGGCTACGTTGGTTTTTCGGTCGCCTTCGC
>SHLT01000085.1 GCA_004282875.1 Chromatiales bacterium
TGATCGAGACCAACGTTCCGACCGGACCCTGGCGTTCACCGGGCCACTCGGCCTATTGCTGGTGCTACCAGAGTTTCTTCGATGAGGTCGCCCTCGCGGCCGGGCGCGACGCGCTCGAGTTCCGACTGGACCTGCTGTCGAGATCCTATGGCGATACGCAGATAGACCGGCAGCGCGTCAGCGACACATTGAGACTGGCAGCTGAAAAGGCCGGCTGGGGCGAACGCGAACTCGGTGCGAACCGTAGTCTTGGCATTGCCTTCCACTACGACCACCTCGGCTACGTGTCCCACGTCGCTGAAGTCGTAGCGGACGGGTCTACCGTCAAGGTCGAAAAAGTTTTCTCAGCGGCCGACGTCGGCCCCATCCTTAACCTGAGCGGCGCAAAAAACCAGGTCGAAGGTTGCGTGGTGGACGCGCTGAGCACGGCTCAACTCGAGATTACGTTCGCCAACGGTGCCGCCCAGCAAAGTAACTTCAACGACTACGAACTACTGCGCATCGGCCAGGCACCGGAGATCGAGTGTCACTTCATCCAGAGCGAACATTCCCCCACCGGTCTTGGCGAACCACCGATCGCAGCCGCAACACCGGCGATTACGAACGCCATTTTTGGCGCGACGGGGACCCGCATACGCGAACTGCCGTTCGCCCGGTCGGGTATTTTTGTCTAGTGTCCTGATTGCTTAGTTGGTTGACTCTCAGCGCTTCCAACAGCCCGTCCTGCGAGGCGCAGGAGTGCAGGATTAGCGGGCTACTTCAAGCGACTGCAACGCGGCAGGACGGGCTGTTGGGAGCGCCCGAAGGGAAAGCCTGCCAAGCGCTACTGCGGCGTTGCAGCCCTTGGCAAGGACCAGCCATTACCGGCGGGCAGCGCCTTGCATTAGCGCTTGGCTGGCTTTTTGAGAGTCAACCAACTAAGCAATCAGGACACTAGGCCGCGGGCGCAGGCTGCTCGGCAGCCACGGACGCTCGCCCGCGTGGCAAGCGTTTGGGCCTGACCGTGAAGGCAATAACGACCGCCCCCAGCAAGCAGACGCACCCGGCAATGATGAACGGCGTCATCCAGACCGAAGGCTGTGCCGCGCCCTGTGCCGCATCCTTGAAATAGCCGGCCAGCAGGGGCCCTGCAAGTCCGGCAACGCCGTAGGCCGTAAATACCCAGCCGTAGTTGCTGCCGACGTTCTTGTTGCCAAAATAGTCGGCCGTGATGGCGGGGAACAGGGCGAAGCAGCCACCGTAATTAAAGCCGATCAGCGCGGCGGCGACGATGAAGCCGTATTGGTAACCGTAGCTAACGAACACATGGTAAGCCGTGAGCATAATGACGCCCTGCAGCGCCGCATTCACGGTGATGGCCAGCTTGCGACCAATCCTGTCACTGATGCCACCCCAGGCGATACGCCCGAGCCCGTTGAAAATCGCGTACCAGGCCATGGCGGTGCCGGTCAGTGCACCGGCCCCGACAACGCCGTTGTACTCGAGTACGTCGATGCCGAAGAGCTTGATGCAGTAGATCACCATGAGCCCGGCGATGCCCGAAAACATGAAAACCAGCCAGAGCATGTAGAACTGTGGTGCCCGCAGCATGTCGCGCGCCCGGAACTCCACGGCCCCCTCATGATCGCCAGCAGCTGACGTTGGCGGCGTCCAGCCGGCCGGCTGATAACCCTCAGGTGGATTGACCATTACGGCACTGCCCAGCAACACCAGCACGGCCAATGCTACGCCGTAGATAACGAATACGCTCTGTACGCCCGGGAGGCCGAATACGCTGGTTGTGTTTAGAAGCCCGCCAAACCAGGAGCCCGCCAACTTGACCCAGATCGTCGCTCCAAACCCGAAGCCGGCAACGGCCAGCCCGGTGATCAGGCCTTTCTTGTCGGGAAACCACTTCACGCACACCGAAATTGGCACAACGTAGGCAAGACCGATGCCCGTGCCGCCGATGACGCCGATGCACAGCAGCTGAACCCAGAAAGTCCCACCGAAGAGGCCAGCCAATACGTAGCCGCTGCCCAGCAACAGGCCGCCCGCGATGGAGAGCCTTTGCGGCCCTGTCTTGGGCAGCACGCGGCCCGCCAGCACCATGACGATCGCGAACGTTGCAAGACCTGATGAAAACACCCACGCGGTCTGGCTTGCGGAAAACGCATAGGCGCCTGCCACATCAGTCAGTCTTGCAGTGAACACGGACCAGGCGTAGATGGCGCCCAGCGCCAGTTGAATCAGCACGGCGCCGACGACGACGAGCGAGCGGTTGAGTGTCTTCATTGGGTCACGAAATTGTCAGGGACGGGAGAATATATTCAGGCGTGGCAATGGTACCAAGTCCCTGAAAATAAACACGGCGTCTTTCCGCAGGTCACTTGGGTATAAACCACGATTGCCCCAAATTGGGCAGCCCGCGGGCCTAGTAGCTGAAGCGCTCCCGCCTCGCGCCGGGCCGCATTATCAGCATCTGCACATTGCCGGTTGCCCGCTCGGTGAACGCACTCTCGCAATACGCCAGGTAGAACTGCCACAGGCGGATGAAGGCGTCGGAATAGCCCAGTTCACGTACTTTGTCGAGACGCGCCTGGAAGCGATCGTGCCAGTGGCGCAGTGTGGTCGCGTAGTGCGGACCAATATCCTCGAGGTGAATGACGCGCATGTCCGTGCTCTCGGTCAAAGACCGTGACATATCAGTGACGGACGTTAGACAGCCGCCCGGGAAGATAAACCGCTTGATGAAATCCACGCCCTTCTTGTAGCGCTCGTAGCGCTGATCGGCGATCGTAATCGCCTGCAACAGCATCTGCCCGTCGGGCTTCAGCAGCTCGCAGCATTTGCTGAAAAATGTGTCGTGGTATTCGTGCCCTACCGCTTCGATCATCTCGATGGACACGAGCTTGTCAAACCGGCCCTCGAGATCACGATAGTCCTTCAACAGCAGCGTGATCTTGTCATCGAGACCCGCGTCGGCGATCGCCTGTTTCGCGTAGTCATGCTGTTGCCGGGAAATCGTCGTGGTCGTGACGTGACAGCCGTAATTTGCGGCAGCATGCATCGCGAAACCGCCCCAGCCGGTGCCTATCTCCATGACTGAATCACCGGGCGACAATTTCAGTTTCCTGCAGATGCGATCCAGCTTGGCCACCGCGGCGGCGTCAAGACTCGTGTCCGCCGTGTCGAAGTACGCGCCGGAATACATCATCGTCGGATCGAGCCAGAGCTTGTAGAAATCGTTTCCGAGATCGTAGTGCGCCGCGATGTTCTTGCGGCTGCCTTTGCGTGTGTTCCTGTTCAGTGCATGCATGAGCTTTGTCAGGGGCCGACTGATAAGCGCAAACCCGCTGTCAATCTTCTCGAGCACCGCACGATTTCGGAGCAGGATCCGCAGCAGGCTCGTCAGGTCGTTGCTTGCCCACAAGCCGTTTATATAGGACTCGCCCGCACCGACGGAGCCGCCGAACGCAATGTCACTATAAAAACGCGGGGCTTGCACGCGAAGCATCACGGCTTCCGGAAAGTCCTCCGTGCAGCGGCCGTATGTCGTTTGCTCATCGCCCTCCGCGATGATGATCTGGCCCGCTTCCAGACCCTCAAGTCGAGACAGAACCGCACGACGCACCAGTCTGTCGAGCGCCGAGGATTTGGTCGAGGCCTTGCCGTGGTCCGTCTTGTCGGCTGCAAGCAGGCGCGTATTCATCGGACCGTGACCTCCGGCTTCTTCCCGGGGTGCGCATAGAACGGACACCGCTTGATCCAGAGGCGCAGCGCCTCCCAGTAGATGGCCACGACGGTCTTGGCTGTCATGAACGGAAACCGGACCAATACGCCGGCCAGCGATCGGCCGCTTATCGGCGTCCGGTTCAAATTCAACGTCGCGTCGAACAGGCGCTTACCGTCTTTCGAATTCGCCATGAACACGCTGAGCCGATCAGTGGGCAAAGACAGCACCCAGTTGTACTCGAGCTCCATAGGCATGAATGGGGACACGTGCATCTTCTTTTTCGGCTGAAAACGCCATGACGACGCCACGCCCCTGGTCCTGCAGTCCATGACGTACGTATCGCGCTCGCCCCAGGGCGTATTGTTCACTTCGGCCACAATGAAGTCGACCGTTTCACCGTCCTCATTAAAACAATAGTAGAAGCTCACGGGATTGAAGCAATACCCGAAGTACGACAAGTTCGTGAGTAGCCGTATGGGCCCGGTCGGGCGCATGCCGGTTTCCGATTCCACGAGCAGGCGGACAGCGTCAGCCAGGGGCATGTCATCCGGCCCCAGGTGATCCGAACGCCTGAACCTGGCGAGCGCAAACCCTGAATCAGACCAGAACCAGCGTTTGCCGAACAAGACCGGCAGTTCGTCGAGGTCGAGGTACATCATGAACAGCCGGTAGCTGAACTGATGCGTCACCGGCTGCGTGCGCGTGTGACTAACTCGCCCTTCGTAGATGCAACTGTCCATCGTTAAGTCTCTTCTCGAAGTGTTCAACGGCACTCAACGCGCTGACTACGCCGTCTTCATGGAAGCCGTTGCGCCAGTAGGCGCCGCAGAAGAAGGTTCGGTCATTGTTGAGATCGTGTTGTCGTTGTTGCGCCGCGACCGACTCGCGCGAGTATATGGGATGGTCGTAGGCAATTCGGCGGATGATCTTGTCAGGATCGATATGGCGGTCGTTGTTGAGGGTGACGAGATATTGCTCCCGTGTCTCGAGCCGCTGCAGGATATTCATGTTGTAGGTCACCGCCACATGCTGCTCCCGGTCGCGCGGCACATGGTAATTCCAGGCGGCCCAGGCACGCTGCCTCGCGGGCATAAGCGAATCGTCGGTGTGGAGAATGGCCGCGTTGAACTGATATTCGATAGCCCCAAGCACGCTGCGTTCATCGGCCGTCGCATCGTCCAGCAGAGACAGGGCCTGGTCGCTGTGACAGGCAATAAACACATAGTCGAAAATCTCCTTGCCGCCGGACGCTGTCTGCACCTGGATGCGATCATCGATGCGGCGAACTGCCTGCACGGGCGAGTTGAGACGAATGCGGTCCCTGTGTCCTTCGACGAGTTTGTCGACGTACTCTCGCGACCCACCTTTGATGACCCGCCAGGTCGGCCGGTCGGAAGTCTGCAGAAGCCCGTGGTTTGCGAAGAACCGCACCAGGAACTCCACGGGCATATCGAGAACCGACACTGGCTCCGCCGACCATATCGCAGCCGCCATCGGTACGAGGTAATGATCGGTAAACTCATGGCCGAAGCCGTTGGCCGCCAGAAAGTCACGCAACGTCTGGGAGTCATCAAGCCGATCGATGTGCGACCGGGCCAACTCGTTAAAGCGGAGGATGTCGCGAATCATGCGATAGAACGGAGGTCGCAGGATATTCCTGCGCTGCGCGAACAGGCCGTTGATCGATGACCCGCAATACTCGATGCCGCCCTCGTCCACCTGCACACTGAAACTCATTTCGCTGGCCTGAGATTCCTGCCCGATTTCATCCAGCAGTTCGATGAAATTCGGATAGGTCCGGTCATTGAATACGATGAAGCCGGTATCGACTGCGATTCGTTCGCCGTCCTCAAAAACGTCGACGGTGTTCGTATGGCCGCCGACGTAGGAGCCCGACTCGAATACCGTGATGTCGTGCTGCTCCCGCAATTTGTACGCGGCAACATTGCCCGCAATCCCGGTTCCTATGATCGCGATCTTCATGGCCTTACCAGCTCTGGGGTACGCGATTCAGCTTGGCTATGTCATAGCCCAGCGATTCAACAAACGTCGCGAGCTTCTCGTAGTCCGCATCGGAGATTGTGGGCGTACGTGCCATGATCCAGACGTAGTCACGAGACTGCCGGCCGATGACGGTCTGTGTGTAGTCGTCGTCCAGGTACACGATCCGGTAGTCGGCCTTGATGGGCCAGACAAATCGCATGCCCCAGAGCGCGTTCGATTCTGTATCCGTGATGAAGCCTTTCGGGTTGTATTCCTTTTGCTTGCCGTCGAAGCCGCCCTTGCGGAACGTAAACGTCGTCGCAATCGTGCCGTCTTCGTTCAGGCTGTATGTCTCAACCGCGTTGTACGCCTCTTTTTCGAGAAAGGTCGGAATGTTGGCAATGACGTACCAGTCACCCATGAATCGCTCGAGGTCCACTTGGTCAACTGTCTTCATGTCCGGCCCTTTGGCTGCGCAGCCACTAATAACAGCCGCAACGACTGCAACGCACAAGATTCTTGCCCACGTATTCATGTCAGGAAAGCTTATAGCGAATGATATGGCCGCCCTTGGCGACCGACTCGAGTGCCAGCCACTCGTCATTCGGTGAGTACCACAAGGTCATGTCGATCTCGGAGGCGGTCAACCTGAAGCGCGTGGCGGTAACCGGCTCGCCGCGCACCTCGAGCGTCTCAGTGCCAAGCTTTTCCACCGTCACATCCACAAACTCGCCGGTCTGGGGATTGAGCAACCGCGATTGCTCGAGGAACTCGGGATTCCAGTACGCAAACGTCATAACGCATGCCGGCAATTCCGCCCGGGTATCATCACTATTGACCACGCGAAAGGCCGAGCCTGTGTGCTGACCCCTGACTTCGAGGCGCTCGCCGTTCGCATTGGTCCTGGCATCGATCTCGACCAGGCACTGGTCGTCCCACCGCTCTGCCGCGGTGTGCTGGTAGCGATACGCCGGAATCCAGAGCACCGTGTACTTGAAACTGGCCTCGCTTTCGACCTGCTTCTCGCCGCCGCTTTCCGAGACCGTAAACGAGTGCTTGCCAACCTTTTTGTCGTTCAGGAAGACGTCGAAATTCCACTTTGCTACGTCGTCCGCAGCGTCTGTCGCCAGCGCGGGTGCTGCAAAGGTCAGGCTCAGCAGGACGAGCAGGAAAATGCCCACGAAATTGCGCCTCATGATGTTTCCTCCTCAATATATCTGGAACGACGCTGAACCACCGGCTGCGCCTCGCGCGCCCACACTCTGCGTTTGCCGGGCATGCCGTCAAAGTTTTCCGACAACCGCATGAGCACGGGCATCATGATCGCCCAGCCGACCGCCAGCGCGACCAGCGCCGCGGTTTGGTTAACGAGCACGATTCCGCCGAGCTTTTCGCCGGCGAGGTAGGTCGTGGGGCCGCCGAGAAATCCGAATACAGACGCCAGAATGGGCTTACCCCGCATCCAGCGCATGGAAACATTCAGGGTTGTGGCAAACAGCATCCACATCGTGATGATCCAGTAGGGAGCCAGGAACTCACTGAAAAGGCCGGCTTTGTACGTCACCCAGCCGGATGCAACGAGAACACTGTCAAAGCACGCGCCGATAAGCGCACAGCTCACCACCAGCAGCACCTCTTCAAGGGGCCGCCGGGCAGCCGCCAGGTGAATGATCAGTGCGACTGACACGGCAACCGGCCCGAGCCAGGGCATCTGCTGCGCGCCTCCGATTACTGAGGACAGCCACGCGATTTGGAAAACCGCAAAGTTAACGATCAACAACATGTCAGCTCTCCGCCTTTTGAAACAGGTAGTGGCCGACATACCATTCGTGCCCGTCGTCGTAGTCGAACAGTTCGGCGCAGGCCATGAAAAAGATTCGCCAGCGCTGCCACCACAGGGACGCGTCGGCCTCGCCGTAGCACGCAGCCAGAACAGGCTTGATCGCATCTGCACTGGCATCCATCTGCTCCAGCCAGGCATTGCACGTTTTTGCATAGTGCTGGCCATTCCAGTGCCAGCGCTTCTCGATGGCGAGGTCGCCTGCAAATCGCAGCGGCAGATCCGCGCTGGGCATCATGCCACCGCTGAAGAAATACCGGCTCATCCAGTCGCCCGGCCCCTTGTCGATGTACTCGTAGGGCGTGGTGCGATGACAGAAGATATGCATGAAAAAGCGGCCGCCAGGAACCAGCCAGCCATCGATCCGGCTGAAGAGCTCGCGGTAGTTACGCATATGCTCGAACATCTCGACCGAGACAATCCTGTCGAAGCGCTTTTCGATGTCAAAGTCGTTCATGTCACAGGTCAGGACATCGATGTTCTCAATCGAGCGCTCGCGCGCTCGTGCGAGTATGAAGTCACGTTGCGACGCTGAGTTCGATACGGAGGTGACCGTCGCATGCGGAAAGTGCTCGGCAATCCACAGAGACAGGGACCCCCATCCACAACCCAGGTCCAGGACCTTCATCCCGTCCTCGATGCCGGCCCGCTTTACGGTCATCTCGAGTGCCGCAGTCTCGGCTTCTGAAATGTTTTCAGTCTGCGGAGTCCAGTGGCAGCAGCTGTACTTCAGGTGATCACCCATGACGTGCTGGAAGAAAGCCGCGGGCACCTCGTAGTGTTGCTCGTTGGCCAGGTCAGGCACGTGAGCAATCGGGGAGTCGTTCATCATCGCGACGAAGGCATTCAGCACGTCGGCCGCGTACTCCTCGTCGCCAGCGTGAATCTCCTTGCGTTTCGACTCAAGCAGTCTCCGTATGCCCGCACGAATGACGGCATCGGGAACGAGGCCCGATTCGGTCCAGCTGACGGCTTTTGCAGTTACGGCGCTCATGGCGACCTCCAATTAAATTATGGACGCAATGGTACGGACCGTCCGCCGGGCCAACAATCGCCTGGAGCCTGTTGTTACATTCCCTTACAAACTGTCGCATTTAGACCTTTATCATGCGTACAACGCTTGTAAAGGATATTTTGCTCATGCCGCCCGTCATTCTCTGGTTTCGACGCAACCTCCGCCTCGCGGACAACGCCGCACTGCTGGCGGCCGCAGAGTCTGGCCAGCCGGTCATCCCGCTGTACATCGCAGACGGGCAGGACGAGGGCACAGCAAGTCGCTGGTGGCTGCATCACAGCCTTTCGAATCTCGATAAGGATTTACGCAAACTCGGCGTTGCGCTGGTCCTGCGGTCCGGTCCGCCACACGTGGTGCTGGACGAGTTGTCCAGGGAAACCGGCGCGACAGCCGTGTACTTTGCACGACGCTACGAGCCCGAGAGCCGGCGTCAGCAGGACGACGTTGGTGACACGCTGGGGAGCCACCTCGATTTGCATTGCTACAATGACAGTCTGCTGCATGTTCCGGAGAGCGTCAGTACGCAGGCCGGCAATCCTTACCGCGTGTTCACACCCTTCTGGAACGCGGCACGCAGCCTAGGGGAGCCGGATGTCCCGTCACCGGCCCCGCATACCGTCAGGGCATTCGATCCCCTGCCCGAATCGCTCTCCATCGACGAACTCGAACTCCTCACCGACGCCGTCGACCGGTACGACGGGTACGCGAACGTCTGGACACCCGGTGAGCGTGGCGCTCTGGAACGCATCGACGACCTGGAATCATTGCTGGGCAATTACGTGACCTCCAGGGATCGCCCCGACAAAGACGCGACGTCGCGGCTGTCGCCGCACCTTTGCTTTGGCGAGGTCAGTGTGCGCCAGGTCTGGCACGCGACCCTCCAGGCTGGGGCGTCGGCGTCATCTGCGGCCGGCGGCGAAGCACTGCTGCGTCAGCTCTACTGGCGCGACTTCAGCAGCTACCTCCTGTTTCACTTCCCGGACCTGCCGCACAAGCCGTTGCGCCCCGAGTTCGAACATTTCCCGTGGTCTGTCGACGAAAGCCAGCTGCACGCCTGGCAGGAGGGCATGACCGGCTATCCCGTGGTTGATGCCGGCATGCGGCAGCTTCGGGAAACCGGCTGGATGCACAATCGCGTGCGCATGATCGCCGCGTCCTTCCTCATCAAGGACCTGCTCGTTCCCTGGCAGATAGGCGCCGACTGGTTTCTCGACCGGCTCGTCGATGCCGACCTCGCGAATAACTCGGCCAGCTGGCAGTGGGTCGCCGGCTGCGGCACCGATGCCGCACCGTATTTTCGCGTCTTCAATCCGACTCTGCAGGGTAAGAAATTCGATCCGCAGGGCAGCTACGTTCGTCGGTGGGTTCCTGAGGTGTCGGCGTCCGCCTACCCGGCGCCGATCGTGGATCATGGCGAGGCCCGCCGCAGGGCGCTGGACGCCTACGATTCGATCAAGGGAATGCGAACCTCGAAACAGGCTCCGTGACGCTGGGAATCGAGGAGCCGGAGCTCACCGCCATGCGCTCTCGCGACTAATGTGGCCAGGTACAGACCCAGCCCGGAGCCGCCCGATTCCCGCGCGCGCGACGGGTCTCCGCGATAGAAGGGTTCGCCGATGTGCTCGGCCTGGTCCTCGGACAAACCCGGACCGTAGTCGGCAACCGTCATAACAAGAGCGCCGTCAGTAGCGGCGACCGTGAGTTCCACCGAACCCTCGTCCGGTCGGGAGTAGCGCAATGCATTGCTCAGGAGGTTTTTGAGCAGCAGGCTGATGCGCGCCGCGTCAATCGAAGCCACCACGGGTTCGTCAGGCAGCGACACGGAGATCCTGTCCATGTCCCTCGAGAAGAAGTCGTCGAGCATCGCCGTAACCAGCTCACCGACATTCGCATTGGTCCGCGACAACTGTGCGTGACGACTGTTGAGGCGCTCAGCCTCGAGCAGCGAGACCACGATTTTCTCCATCTCCATGATCTCGGCCTTGAGGCTCTGCGCCTGCTCCTCATCCTCGAAGAACTCGGCGGCAAGGCGCATTCTCGACAAGGGCGTGCGCAACTCATGACTGATACCCAACAGCAGCGCTCGCTTCGCGTCCAGCATGTCTTCGACGTCGCCGGCCATGCGATTGATATCCGCGGCGAGATCACCGAGCTGGTCGCTTCTGACGTTGGCAATGCGAGAGTCAAAATGTCCTCGACCGATGTGCTCCGCGCCGCGACGAATGGCGCGAATCGGCTTGAACAGCCAGGTAACCGCAGCATAGGCAAGAATCAGGAGAAATAGACCGAATCCCAGCACCAGCGGCACCAGCGGCGGGCCGCTGGGGACGTCGGATATTCGCGGCGTCGACACCACGATATCGTAGCCGCCCTGCCGCATGCGCAGGAAATCGTGGTCGTCAAAATTCGCGAACTCGACGCCCTGCAGTTCATCGGCCCAGGCATCGGAATCGTCGCTGAACCTCGGGCTGGGCGCGAACTCCAGGTCTTCGACCCGCGGAAACATCGGGTCCGACGCCCAGTCGAAGCCCGGGCCCGCTATGCGAATATCCACGGGGACTTTTTCAGTGATTGCGATGGCCCGGTCGATACTCGGCGGCACACCGATATCTTCACGGACATAGCTCACATGCAATGACAGATGGCCGCTGATGAGACCGCGAATCTGGTCACTGTTATAGAAGCGCTGTACGGCCTTGACAGTGCCGAATACGAAGGCGCTTCCCAGGACCAGGAAGATGACTAACAGTCGAAACGAAAGTGATCGCGATAAACGTCTAAGCATCAGACTGGGGCACGCCAACAAACGAGTAGCCACGGCCCCAAATTGTCTGGATGAATCGCGGCGGCTTCACGTTGTCGCCGAGCTTCTGACGCAGGCGGCTGACCATGATGTCGACGGACCGCGTCAGAATGGCCGCGTCGATGCCGCGCAGCTCACTCAATATGTCATCGCGGGACAGCTTGCGCCCGTGTCGCCGCGCGAGGATAAGGAGCAACTCATATTCCATTGAGGTCAGGTCGACTGCTTTGCCATCGACTTCGACGCTGCGCGTTTCCGTCTCGATCGTAAGCCCGTCAAAGCTCAGCTTGCCAACGGATGGGCCGGCGATTTCCGAACGGCGCAGCGTCGCCTGCACGCGCGCCACGAGTTCGCGGGGTTCAAACGGCTTCCCGACATAGTCATCGGCGCCGAGCTCGAGTCCGGACACGCGATCGATAATGTCACCACGCGCAGTGAGCATGATGATCGGTATGTTGCTGGACTTGCGGACCTCGCGACAAATTTCGAAACCGTCTTTCCCGGGCAACATCACATCCAGGAGCAACAGATCCGGCTCCTCCCGGGCCAACAGCTTGAATCCCTCCACCGAATCGTACGCGCAAAGAAGATTGATGCCGTAGCGCTTGAAATACGCCTGCATAAGGTCGGAGTGCTTCCGGTCGTCATCTATAAGAAGAACTTTTGTCATGGGCGAATAATAGCGCGTGTCGCGCCCGCCGTCGCGACGATGGTCGTACTGAAACATTCGGAAACAATCTGAAACCTCCCTGAGATCAATACCCGGGCCGGCTCTGGGACACTGCTCCTCGACTTATATACACCTATCAACTCACAGCTTTTTTGAAGGGGCTACACATGAAATTCTTGGGCAAATTAATTGTGGTATCCAGCTTGGTGGGCCTCGCGGCTTGCGACTCCGGCACCACGTTGAACATTCCTGAGGTGGTAACACCTCCTCCTGCGATAACTAAAGTACAGGTTCTCCACGGATCACCTGACGCACCGGCCGTTAACGTCCTCGTGGACGGCGGCGAAGTACTGAGCGGCGTCGACTACAAGACCGGCTCGGGCCAGCTGAGCCTTGACGAGGGTACGTACTCGATCCAGGTCGACGGCATCCTGCCGAGCGGAAACGCCGCCGTAATCGGTCCGGTCGACCTCGCTTTTGACGGCGACACAATCTACACCATCGCTGCTGTAAACGAAGTCTCAGCGATCGAGCCGGTTGTCATCAGCCAGCCCGACACACCCGTAGGTGCTGGCGCTGCACGTCTGTTCGTACTGCACGGCTCGGCAGCCGCACCCCAGGTCGACGTCTTCGTGACCACACCAGGCGCTGATCTCGCCGCCTCCGCCCCGGTCGGTACGTTCTCCTTCAAGGAGACGATCGGACCCGCTGAAGTGGCTGCAGGCGACTACCAGATTCGCGTGACCGCCGCCGGCGACCCGGCCGCCGTGGTCTACGACTCCGGAACGGTTACCCTGAATGATGGCGACGACCTGACGCTTGCCGCAGTGCCGAACACGAAGAGTGGCCCGGCAGCTGTCAACCTCGTTGCCCTGACGGGCGCCGGTTCGGCTGAGATCCTGGACGCCAACACGCCGGCCAGGCTGCAGGTTGTGCACGCTTCACCTGACGCTCCGGCCGTAGACGTTCGCGTTAACGGTGACGTGCTGATTCCCGGCCTGGAGTTCCCGAATGCCACTGGCTTCGTCGAAGTTGCTCCGGACACCTACTCCGTTAGCGTGACCGTCGCAGGCAACCCGGGCGCTATCGCGATAGGTCCTGTCGACCTGACGTTCGAGCCGGGCGTTCGCTACTCGGTACTCGCAGTGAATGAGCTGGCCGCAATCGAGGCGCTCATCCTGGATGATGACCCGCGCAACGTCGCAACGAACGCCAAGGTACGTATCGTACATGCCTCGCCGACCGCCGCTGACGTCGACATCTACGTCACTGCCGTTGGTGCCGACATCAACAACGAAGCGCCGACCCTTGAGAACATTCCTTTCAAGGCCAACACGGGCTTCCTGGCACTGCCTGCCGGCGACTATGACGTAACGGTTACACCGACCGGTACGAAGACGGCTGCCATCGGGCCTGCCACGATCTCCATCGCGGACGGCGGCATTTACACGGCAATCGCCCGTGACCCGCTGCCTGGTGAAGCTGCTCTCGGACTGATCGCGCTGGATGACTTCGCTGCAGAGTAAAGAGCAATCCCCGCGCACAATGATGCGCATCCCCAGCTTATCCCCGCCTCGTGCGGGGATTTTTTTTGCCTGTGACAATGCGGCCACCGTTGTTGCTACCATGGCACGCGTGGCTCCCGGTATTCATGCAATCATCCTGGCAGCCGGCCAGGCGCAGCGCTTCGGTCGGGTTAAGTTGCTTGAGGAGTTCGACGGGGAACCGCTGATTCGCCACGCGCTCGACATCGCACAGTCAGTCTTTCACGACAATTCATGGCTGGTTACGGGCCACTCGGCAAAAGACATTGAAGATGCAGCTCGCAGTCTCGCGGGTCACGTCTTGTTCAATCCGGAGTACGCACAAGGCATTGGCTCGAGCATCGCCTGCGGGGCGACTGCATGCTCAAGCCGGGCGGACGGCATCGTCATTATGCTCGCCGATCAGCCGCTGATAAACCGCTCGCACCTCGGGAACCTCGTCCGCCGCTGGAGCGGCGCTGCCGATGCAATTATTGCCACTGAATTCGCCGGTGTTTTGGGTCCGCCCGTGTTATTCGGGCGCGATCATTTTGCCGAACTTTGCGCACTGCGCGGCGATACCGGGGCGAAGCAGATTCTCGAAACGCATATGGATGCCGTTGACAGCGTCCGCTTTGATCCGGCGGCAGTCGATATCGACACGCCCGAGGACCTGGCGCGCCTGGTCAGTCCGGATTAGCTGCCGAGAAGTATTCCTGCAGCTCGGCCACGATCTCGAGCGCTATGGCCGCCGGACCCCGACCGCCGATGCGGCGACCGACCGGGCTTCGCAGGCGGCCGGCAAGCCGATCGGCGCCAGCGCCGATCTCGCTCAGCAACCGGACACTGCGATGCGGCGGACCCAGTAGGCCCACGAAGCCAACCGACGTACCGGCGAGCTGGCGAAGATACTCCCTGTCGCTGGCAAGGTGATGACTCATGACGATTACGGCATCGAAGCGATCGAGCTCAACCTGATCTCCAAGAGTATCGACTGCAGTGCACAGCACGGCGCAATCGTGCTGATCGCGCAGTTCCGCGACGTGTGCGGGCCGGTGATCGGAAACCGTGACACGCCACCCGAGTTCCCGGCAAAAGCTGACGAGCGGCACGGCATCCTGGCCAGCCCCCAGGACCAGGATCTCGCGTGGCCCGAGCAAGTTAAGGTGAATGGTCGAAGAACCGTCGGCCAGCGCAAATTCCGCTCTGGCCACGCCGTTTTTTTCAGACTCTTCCAGCCAGGTGGACAGTGGCGCATAGGCTGTTGCCGGACCCAGCGGCTGGATGTGTATTCTGAGCAGCCCTTCACAGCCGACGCCCAGGCCGAAAACGTCATCGTCGGAGCGCAGATCGTACTCAACCGTCTCGGCCGCACCCGAACGCATCACCGCCGCGGCACGTTCCGTCAGATCCTGCTCGAGACACCCACCCGACAACAGGCCGTGGCACTGGCCGTCCGCACCGATCAGGATCTGGCCTCCTGCCTTGCTGTAGGTCGAACCGTCCGTCGACACGACCGTCAGGAGCGCGACGAGTTCGTCGCGTTCGACGTAGCCGGTGAATGATTCGATCAGGGTCTGCGGCAGTCTTGCGTAGGCGGCAGCGTGATTCATTGCCCGGAGTGTCGCATATCCTGCCGCAGGTGGTGTAGCCTCACAGCGAGTCTTTGGTGATCACCGGCAATTCAAATGAAAGTAAACAACCTGGTCATCGCAATCAGTTTTGTCGTGTTGGCCGTGTCGTTCTGGAACCGCAACAGCCTCCCGGGTAAGGTCGAGTACGTGGCTGAAATCGCGCAGGAACCCAAACAGTTGGGAACCAGCGAACGGCCTTTCGACGCCGTATTCAAGGACGTCAGCTACCGGGTGGAACCCGAGTACGCCTATGACATTACGGGCATGATCGTGTCCTACCGTCATCACGACA
>SHLT01000086.1 GCA_004282875.1 Chromatiales bacterium
CACGAGTAACGCGAGGGTCAGGAGGGCACCGACAATTCGTGCGCTGGCCGGCCGTATTCTGTCCTCGCTATACATTCATGTAGCTTACCCTATACGGAGAAAGAGCGAACGCTCGCCGCGTTTGACCAGAAGGAACAGAATGCGGTTGCCTTCGGCGACGGATTGCAGGTCGCTCAGGTCGCGCACGGGGATGCGGTTGGCTGCGGTGATGACATCCCCGACACGCAGGCCTCGTTGCCCGGCCCGGCTGTCCTCTTCGATCGCCGTGACCACCACGCCGTCTTCACTCGTGGCGCTGGCTGGTGCGAAACTCACGCCCGTCAGTCCGGGATGAATGTTCGCACCCGACAACAACTGGTCTTCAACACGCCCGAGTTTTGCGGTAACGAGGAATTCCTTGTTGTCACGCAGGTAGCGCACCGTGACGACATCGCCCGAGCGGAGCAGTCCGATCGTGTTGATGAGTTCGGGACCACTCTTGACGGTCTTTTCGTTCACGCCCACGATGATGTCGCCCGCCTCAAGGCCGGCCATCTCCGCCGCCGACTGCGGCGATACGCGGGTCACCAGTGCACCGCCCCCGACATCAATTTTGAGGGTTTCCGCATCTTCCGAACTGAGTGTTTCGATATTCACACCCAGCAGGCCACGTCGGACCTCACCGAAATCGAGGATTTGTCGCATGATCGTACTGGCGATCTCGGTAGGCACGGAAAAACCGATGCCGACGTTGCCGCCGGAGCGGCTGAATATCATGGAGTTAATGCCGATGAGCTCGCCATCCATGTTGACGAGCGCGCCACCGGAGTTGCCGGGGTTAATCGATGCATCCGTCTGGATAAAGCTCTCGACACCACCGCGGTTGATGCCGGTGCGGCCCAAGGCGCTGACGATGCCCGAAGTGACCGTATTGTCGAGACCGTAAGGGTTGCCGATGGCAATGACGAAATCACCGACACGGACCCTGGCTGAATCGCCAATCGGCATTTCCGTCAGGTTTTCGGGTTCGACCTTGAGCACGGCAATATCCGTCCGCTCATCCGAACCCACGATCTCGGCGTCGAGCGTACGACCGTCACTCAGCGTGACCTCGATGCCGTCAGCGTCCGCAACAACGTGATGATTGGTCAGGATGTAGCCGTCGTCGGCATCGACTATGACGCCGGAGCCTGCACCGCCGAATTCACCGGTCCGGCCAAAGCGGTCACGACGAAGCTGCGTTACCTGGATGTTCACAACGGCAGGCGATGCTGCTTCGACCAGTGGCGCCAGGCTGGTCACCGATTGACCGCCAACGCTGGCAGGCAAGGCTGCCTGAGCGCCAAGTGATACGAGTGTCAGCAGCAGGCTGCTCCACAGGAGTCGTGTCTTCATCGTCATAGAGTTCTCAGTGGTCCGTTGTCCTGTTTGATACGAAATTCAAGATTAGGTTCACGCGACTGAATCATCGGTGAACAATCGGGTCCTCGGTGGATTATAGGCCTTGCTGCACAAGATGCCCGGGCGCGCCGCATCGTCGCGCCCGGGCAGGGTCGTCAAATCCGGTTCAGGCCGCTTCCACGGTAATGCGGCGCGCCTGGATTTCCGGGGTCTTGGGTATGGACACTTCCAGGATGCCATTCGTGCACTTGGCCGTGACGCCCTCGGCATCGGCCGTCTCCGGCAATGTAAAGCGCCGCAGGAAGCGGCCGGTGGCGCGCTCAATCCGCTGCACGCCGTCGTCTTCCGATGGCGCAATCGCGTGGCGCTCTCCCGAGAGGCTCAGCACCCCGGCATCCATCGACACGTCGATGTCGTCGGGGTTAACACCGGGCACGTCGGCGCGCAGGACGAAACGCTTCTTTTCTTCAACGATATCAACGGCCGGGACCCAGTCTGCGACGGCGCTGCTGTCGGCATCGACGGGACTGCGCTGGGCCGCCAGGCGGTCGAGATCGCGGTGTAAGAGGTCAACAAAAGACCAGGGTTCGAAACGGGCGATATTCATGCTTTTCTCCACTTAAAATGCGTTGATGAAGGCTAAAATAGGGGCGCGAGGGGGCATTTCAAGCCCATTTGTATGTGACAATAATGCCCACTATATGTAGTGGTCAGGGTATTTCACGAAAGTGTCATTTTTTTTCGCTGATTTTTAAAGCACTTACTCGCAATAGTCTCGTAATATACTGTTTTTAAAGACGAAAAGCCTATGAAGAAATTTGCCGGAAACCCTTGACAGTAGGCCCCAACGGGCATAATCTTGTCAGCACTTGGACACAACATCTTGTGTCTGATCAGAAGAGAAATGAGGTCGGAAACGGCACTCGTCACGCGCACTCTGGCCGTTGGCGAGCGGGGCCCTTTTCTCCGGAAGAATAGCTCGATAAAACAGCATTTTGGGGTCTCCTAAAGGGAGTCAGGGGAGTAACAGGACCAATGAAGTCTGCCGTCAATCTGGACACGCACACGGTTACCGACATCGAATTTCAGCCCGCATCGCTCGATATTTGGGATGCAAAATATCGACTTACCGCCAAAGACGGATCGAAGATCGATGGCACGATCGACGATACCTATAAGCGGGTTGCCGAGGCGCTTGCGAACGTCGAGGTAGAGTCGAAGCGCGAACATTTCTACAAGGAATTTGTCTGGGCGTTGCGCTCCGGCGCGATTCCCGCCGGCCGCATTATGTCTAATGCAGGTGCCCAGGAGCACAAGCCGGCGACGTCCACGATCAACTGCACCGTGTCGGGTACGGTCGGCGATTCGATGGACAACATCCTCAACAAGGTGCACGAGGCTGGCCTGACCCTGAAGGCTGGGTGCGGTATCGGTTACGAATTCTCGACGCTGCGTCCGAAGGGCGCCTACGTGACGGGCGCCGGTGCCTATACCTCGGGTCCGCTGTCCTTCATGGATATCTACGACAAGATGTGTTTCACGGTGTCGTCGGCGGGCGGCCGCCGCGGCGCACAGATGGGCACGTTCGATGTCGGCCATCCCGACGTCATGGAATTCATTCGTGCCAAGCGCGAAGACGGCCGCCTCCGCCAGTTCAACCTGTCGCTGCTGGTCACCGACGAATTCATGCAGGCGGTCATCAATGAAGATGACTGGAAACTCGCGTTCCCTGTCACGCACAAGGAAGCCGAGGAAGATAAGCTCGATGTGAGTGACAAGAGCCAGTTCGTCTGGCGAGACTGGCCTGAAGCCGGTAATTACGTGACCAACCCCGAAGGCCTGGTCGCCTGCAAGGTCTACAAGACGCTGCCGGCTCGCCGTGTCTGGGACATCATCATGGCGTCGACTTACGATTTTGCGGAGCCCGGCTTCGTGCTGATCGACAAGGTCAACGAGATGAACAACAACTGGTTCTGCGAAAACATTCGCGCAACCAACCCGTGCGGGGAGCAGCCCCTGCCGCCCTACGGTTCGTGCCTGCTGGGTTCGGTCAACCTGACGCGTTTCGTGGTCAAACCCTTCACGGAAGACGCCGCCTTTGACTGGGAGCAGTTCCGCAAGGTGGTCAAGGTCTTTACGCGCATGCTCGACAATGTGGTCGAGATCAATGGGTTGCCGCTGCCGCAGCAGCGAAACGAGATTCAGCGCAAGCGCCGTCACGGCATGGGCTTTTTGGGCCTCGGGTCGACAATTACGATGCTGCGCATGAAGTACGGCGAGCCCGCCGCCGTTGAGTTCACCGAGGAAGTCTCGCGACAGCTGGCGCTTGCCGGCTGGGAAGAGGGGCTTGAACTCGCTAAGGAGAAGGGCCCGGCCCCGATCATGAACGAGAACTTCGAAGTGACCGAAGAGATGCTGCGCAAGCGCCCGGAGATGCGTGCCGACGGCTACCAGGCTGGTGACAAGGTGCCGGGCCGCATTCTGCACGCTCGTTACAGCCGCTACATGCAGCGCGTTGCGGCCGAAGCGCCCGAGCTCGTCGAGCAGCTGGCCGAGAACGGTGCGCGCTTCACGCACCACAGTTCGATCGCACCGACGGGCACGATTTCACTGTCGCTGGCAAATAATGCATCGAACGGCATCGAGCCGAGTTTTGCGCATCATTACTTCCGCAACGTCATCCGCCAGGGCAAGAAGACCAAAGAGAAAGTCGACGTCTTCTCGTTCGAAATGCTGGCGTACCGTGAGTGCGTCGACCCGGACGCCATGCCGGCCGGTCATGGCGACGCGGATGCGGCAGGCAGCTTGCCGGACTATTTCATCACGGCTGATGAGGTCTCACCGAATCAGCATGTGGATATCCAGGCCGCTGCGCAGAAATGGATCGACTCGTCCATTTCGAAGACGGCGAATGTGCCCACGGATTATCCCTACGGTGACTTCAAGGATATCTACCTGTATGCGTACAAACAGGGCCTCAAAGGCTGCACGACGTTCCGCTTCAACCCGGAAGCGTTCCAGGGCGTGCTCGTAAAAGAGAAAGACCTCAAGAATACGAATTACACCTTCACGCTGGACGACGGCTCGACCGTCGATCTCAAGGGCGACGAGGAGATCGAGTACGACGGCGAAGTACATACCGCCGCGAACCTGTTCGATGCCCTCAAAGAAGGCTATTACGGAAAGTTCTAAATGATCAAAATTGACAAGAAAATCGTGGGCTACGCTGTCAATCAGCCGGCCGAGGAAAAGGAAGAGAAACGCGAGTTCAAGCGTGAGGGTGGCGGCGATCGTGCGGAAGTCATCCGCATGCACGAGAAACTCGAACGCCCGGAAATGCTCGTGGGTTCGACCTACAAGGTGAAGACGCCGGTGTCAGATCACGCGATGTACGTGACCGTCAACGACATCATCCTCAATGAGGGTACGGAGCACGAAAAGCGCCGCCCGTTCGAGATCTTCATCAACTCCAAGAACCTCGACCACTACCAGTGGATCGTAGCCCTGACACGTATTATTTCAGCCGTCTTCCGCAAGGGTGGCGACGTGACCTTCCTCGTCGAGGAACTGAAAGCCGTGTTCGACCCGCGCGGTGGCTACTGGCAGCCGGGCGGCAGGTTCATGCCGTCGATCATTGCCGAGCTCGGTCACATTGTCGAAAAGCACCTTATTATGATCGGCATGATTGCTGCGCCGGAGCTCGACGAGGGCCAGAAGAAACTGATCGCTGAGAAGCGTGCCCAGTTCGAGGAGTCGCAAAAGCAGACGGATGCGTTTTCAGATAGCGATTATCCGGAAGGTGCCCAGCTCTGCGCCAAGTGCAATACCACGGCCGTCATCATGATGGACGGGTGCATGACCTGCCTGTCCTGCGGCGATTCCAAGTGCGGCTAGCCTGAAACGATGATACCGGCGGCAGGCTAGCTGCTGCGACGCGCCCAATCTGATAGATTGCCCGCGTGACTATCTCGATTCCTGATTTCTCATCGACTCGCGTCGTCGTGGCCGGCGACGTGATGCTCGATCGCTACCTGTTCGGGTCGACGGGCCGCATTTCGCCCGAAGCACCGGTGCCCGTCGTGCACGTGCATGAAACAGACGATCGGCCTGGCGGCGCGGCCAATGTCGCCGTGAACCTCGCGGCGCTCGGCGTATCGACAAGCCTCGTCGGCGTTGTTGGTAAGGACGCGGCAGCGGATTCACTGGCAGCCATCATGAGCGACCGCGGCATCGAGTGCCGTTTTGCGCAAGCGGCTGACCGGCCCACCATTACCAAGACACGCGTCCAGAGCCGCGGCCAGCAGCTGATTCGCCTCGATGAAGAGAAGGCCCAGGCGATGCCGGGAGATGCGATGGTCGAGGCGCTCGGCAAGACGCTCGAAGGGGCGGGCGCGGTGGTCTTGTCCGACTACGGCAAGGGTGCTTTGTCCGACGTCCGTGCCATGATCACGGCTTGCCGCGACGCCGGCGTACCCGTCCTCGTCGACCCGAAAGGCACGGACTTCGAAAAGTATCGCGGTGCGTCGTTGATCACGCCCAACCAGTCCGAGTTTGAGGCGGTGGCCGGAACCAGCAGTTCTGACGAAGACCTGGTTGAGCGCGCCCGCTCGATGATGGCAGCGCTGCAACTCGATGCGCTCCTCGTGACCCGCAGCGAGAAAGGGATGCTGCTGGTCGAGTCGGGTGCCGAGCCCCTGTTTCTGTCAACGCAGGCCCGTGAGGTGTTTGACGTTACGGGTGCCGGCGATACCGTTATCGCGACGCTCGCTGCAGCGCTGGCGAGCGGCCAGGGACTCGGAGCCGCGGCGGCGCTCGCCAATATCGCGGCCGGGCTCGTCGTCCGGAAGATCGGCGTGGCGACCGTCACCCCCGGCGAAATTTCAGCCGCATTGCACCAGCGCGGTCAGGGCGGCAGGGGACTGGTCGACCTGGATGCACTACTGGCGCTGGTCGCCGAGGCCCACGGTCGCAATGAACGCGTCATCATGACCAACGGCTGCTTTGATGTCTTGCATGCGGGGCACGTCGCGTACCTCGAAGAGGCAAAGAGCCTTGGCGACCGGCTGATCGTTGCCGTCAATGACGACGACTCCGTACGCCGGCTCAAGGGCGAGTCGCGGCCGATCAATGCGCTGGAAGACCGGCTGCTCGTGCTGGCGGGACTGGCGGCGGTCGACTGGGTCGTACCGTTTTCGGAGGACACGCCTGCCAGGCTGATTGAAGCGGTGTTGCCGGATGTTCTCGTCAAGGGCGGCGACTACCGGCCCGAGGAAATCGTCGGTGCACGCGAGGTGCTGCACAACGGCGGTGAAGTTCGGGTGCTCGCGTTCCGTGACGGTCACTCATCCAGTCGCATCATCGACAGGCTGGGCGAAGAATAGCCCGAGCCGGCCGTGCGCTTCCTATACAACCTGCTCACCTACCTGCTGCTGATTCCATTCGCGTGTTACTGGGTGGTGCGCGGGCTCGGCAACCGAACTTACTTTGAGCGGCTCGGCCAGCGCTTCGGCTTCGGCTTTCCGAAAATCGACCGCTGCATCTGGGTCCACGCCGTGTCGGTCGGCGAAGTTCAGGCTGCTGCACCTTTGATCCGTGCGCTGCAGGAGCGCTATTCGGATCGCAGCCTGCTGATTACGACCGTAACCCCGACAGGGGCGGCACGGGTCCGGCGCCTGTTCGGCGACACCGTGCAACACTGTTTCATCCCGTTCGAATTTCCCAATGCGGTGCGCAGCTTCTTTCGCAATGTGAATCCGCAGGCCGCGCTCATCATGGAGACCGAGATCTGGCCGAACCTCTATCGCGGTTGTGGTATTCGCGGCATTCCGTTGATTCTTGTCAGCGCGAGGATTTCACCGCGTTCGGTTCCGGGGTATCGCAAGCTTCTGCCGCTCATTCGTGAAACGCTGTCACACGGCATTATCATCGCGGCCCAAAGTCAGGTCGATGCCGATCGATTCCTCGTGCTGGGGGCAAATCCGGTGCGCACCTGCGTTATGGGAAACATCAAATTTGATGTCGAAGCCGATCCGGCCGTACTGCAGGAGGGCAAGAATCTGCGTGCCGAACTGTTCGGTGATCGACCGGTCTGGATAGCCGCCAGCACTCACGAGGGTGAAGAGGAAATCGTGCTCGACGTGCATCGGGACTTGTTGGCACGCCATTCCGATCTCGTGCTCGTACTGGTCCCGCGCCACCCGGAGCGCTTCTCCCCGGTCCGTGACCTGATTGAGAAGCGGGGCTTCAGCCTGGTTGCTAGGACGGAAAATCGCCCCGCAGGAGACGCGGCCGTTTTCCTGTGTGACACGATGGGCGAGGTACCGCTCTTTTATGCCGCCAGTGATGTCGCCTTTGTCGCGGGGAGCCTGGTACCGATCGGTGGTCACAACCTTCTCGAGCCCGCTGTTCTGGGCGCGCCGATCGTGGCGGGGCCCCATAACTTCAATGCTCAGGATATCGTGGACCTGTTCGTTGACCGTGGCGCATGCCGCGTCGTGGCCGGGCCCGGGGAACTGGTCGAGACAGTGAGCGAGCTGCTCTCAGATCACGAGCGGGCGGCGAGCCTGGGCCGCGCGGGACAACAGCTGCTCGAGGAGAACAGGGGGGCGCTCAAGCGGCTCCTGGTACTGTTGGAGCCGCTGCTTGTCGACAGGGCGTCGAACTAGCTGCCCGACTCGGCCGCAGCCTCCTCGGCAAATGCCTCTTCCGGCGTCTTGCGTTCCGTCAGCCACATGTCGATCTGTTCGAGGTCCTGTACCTGCAAGGTGCCGGCGGCCTGCTTGAGGCGCAGGGCGTTGAGAATGTAGTCGTAACGGCTCTTCTCGTAATTCGTGATGGCAGCGTACAAGGCGAACTGCGAGTTGAGCACATCGACGATGGTGCGCGTACCGACATCAAAGCCTGCCTGCGTTGCTTCGAGCGCCGTGCGGCTTGATGCGACAGCCTGCTGCAGCGCCTTTACGCGGCTCTCTTCAGCAAGCACGCCCAGATACGCATCGCGCGACTGACGCTCGGTCTCGCGCGTGACGCGCTGCAGTTGTTCGCGGCTGGCGCGATGCAGGTAGACCGCCTCGCGCACACGTGACGACGTGCCACCGCCGGCAAACAGCGGCAGATTGAACTGGATGCCGATGCTGTCGCTGGTCCGCGTGAAATCACTGGTGGGTTGGGAAATACCGGCCGCGCTGTACTTGACCTCCGAATCGGTCTCACCCGTGTTGGCGACGAGTTCCAGTGTGGGGTAGTGGCCGTTTCGGCGGAACGCGATTTCGTCGCGGGCCAGCTTTTCATCGAGGCGGCTGGCAACGAGGTTCAGGTTCTGGCTCATCGACAGGTCGACCCACTCGCGCTCCGATTTCTCGGGGCGCTGCAGCGGAAAATCGGGTTTTGGCGCGGACAGTTTCGTAACGTACTCGCCCGTAATCTCGCGCAGGAATTCGCGCGCCGTTGCCAGTTGGCGTTTTGCGCCGATTTCGTCGGCCACCGACTGATCGTAGGCAGCCTGCGATTCCTGGACGTCCGTGATGGCGATAAGCCCGACTTCAAAGCGTTGCTTGGCCTGCTCGAGACGCCGGGCAATGGCCGTGCGGTCGGCGTGAATGGAAGTCAGCACATCTTCGGCGGCCAGCACGTCGAAATACCGCTGAGCGACGCGGATGATCAGGTCCTGTTGCGCGGCCTCACGCACGGCCTCTGCTCTCGCGACCAGCTTGTCGGCGCGTCTGAGGTTAACGATCTGATCCCACCGGAATATGGATTGGCGCAGGTCGAAGCGCCAGTCGAGCACATCCGACTCGGTGGTAGCGGTAACGACCACGGGCGGTGCCGGCGGCGGGTCGACCTGGGCGAAATCCGGGCCGGACTGTTCGTTCATCGTGTAGCCGCTGCTGAACGAGACCTGTGGCAGGTACGCGCCGCGCGCCTGGGGCTTGGCTTCGAGTGCGGCGAGACGTCGTGCCTCTGCCTCGTGAATCAACGGGTCGCTCTGCAGTGCCTGCTGGTAAATTTCCAGCAAGGTGGCCGCGTTGGCCGATGCCGGCAGTGCCATTGCGCTGGTGATAAATAACAAGATTTTGATTTTTCTCAATTTATTCATTTTTACCGTTCCGGGTCGGGGTCGCTATGTAGCGCAAGGTGTTATAGTCTACTATATCACCAAACCAGTTGGAAAGAAGCGCTTCAGGTCTTAGATGCAAGAGGCCTGCAACTGGTTTCGTTTTATTAAAAAGAAAACTGTGGCGGCAATGCTCCGTGTACCAATGGCGCCAGTTCCGTCTCGAACAGCGATACGGTCTGCCAGTCATGCGCTTCGGTTCGCTCGATCAACCGGGCTTGCATGGCCGGCCCGTCTCCCACGACGACGAACAGGCGGCCTTGCGGGCTCAATGCCTCGACAAAGCGCGGATCAAAGGATTGAATGGAACCGGTGACGGCGATCGCATCGAACCGGCCTTCCGGCAACGCCTGCGTTGCATCCATTTGCAGGAGCTCGGCATTCCCGATTTCTTCATTGGCGAGCTTCTCTGCCGCCGACTCGATAAAGTCATCATAGATGTCGATGCTCGTGACGTGACTTGCGAGTCGCGCAAGGCAGGCCGTCATGAAGCCACTGCCGGTGCCGATCTCGAGGACATTCTCGTCGCCATCGAGACTTAGTGCCTGCAATAGCCGGCCCTCGATGGTCGGTGTCATCATGAATTCGCCGTGCCCGATGGGCAAAGCCATGTCGGCGAAAGCGAGCGAGACGAACTCCTCCGGCACAAAGTGCTCCCTGGGCAGTTGCCCGAGCATCGCCAGGACGTCGTCGTCGTAGACATTCCAGCCACGAACCTGCTGGTTGACCATCTGCAGGCGAGCGTAATCGGTATTCATGCGTGTCGTACCTGTAAGCAATTGAAATTGAAGACCTATCCAGCATTCAGCCTGTTCTCGCCCATAACGCGGCCACGCGCCTTATGACAGCCAGTTCGGAATTATGGTGAATAGCCTCGGTGGGCTTGGTCGGCTGGGATATGCTTACCCGAAGATGCGTCTCGAGCCCTGAAAAAAACAATCATATCAAATGATCCATACTAATCTGACTACGCAATAACCGGGCTCTGCATGATTTCCACTCAAGTCATTATCACACTCGCACTGGCCGCGGTGGCTATTGTGGCATTGGTAATGTCCATGAGCCTGTGGCGATCACGCCGGCGAGTGCTCAACCGTGTCTCGCGCCTCAACGAAGAGTTGCTCGAGGCGTCACGCGACGCCTCGGTCGGGCATCGCCTGAGCATTCCGAACGACCCCGAGGCGGCGCAGCTTGCGCACACCGTTAATCGGCTGTTTGATGCGCTGGGCGAGCGCGACGAGAAGATCCAGGGGCGCGATCGGCTGTTCAAGGATTTCGCTCAAACCCTTCCTGAAATCGTCATCATTCATGACGAAAAGATTCTGCTGGCCAATGAGTCTGCGGCCAGTCTCGTGGGCCTGGAACCCGTCCAGCTGGTTGGCCGTGAAATTGCCGACCTGGTCAAGCCGGCGTACCGCGCGCTGTTCCGCAAGACGGTGGCCAAGCGCCTCGCGGGCGAGAACGTGCCGCGTCGAATCGAAATGCAGCTGATCAACGGCAACCAGGCTGGGCTTTGGGTCGAGGCACAAAGTTCGACGATCGACTTCCAGGGGCACACCGCCATCCTCACCGTGGCGCGGGATGTGAGCCATCGAAAGAGTCTCGAAGTGTCGCTGTCGCGCAGCAAACGGCAGGCCCAGTACACCCTGGAGTCCATTTCCGAGGGCGTCATTACGACGGATAATGACGGTCGCATCGATTACATGAACCAGGCTGCCGAAACGCTGATCGGCACCAACCGGGACGATGCTTCCGGTCACCGCATTGGCGAGCTGTTCAAGCTGGTCGATGATGCGGATCGTCGTCCTCTCGGTGACCCGGTCGATCGTTGTCTCGCGATGCGGCGGCGCGTCAACATGGGGCGCCGTGCGGTCATGGTTACCGCCGACGGCGAGCACGAGCATTCCGTCGAGATTACCGCATCGCCGGTTCGGGGGCCGAGCAACAGTATTTCCGGCACAGTCGTCGTCTTTCATGACGTCAGCGAACTGCGTGGCCTCACACGCAAGATGTCCTACCAGGCAACCCATGACCCACTTACCGGCCTGGTCAACCGCCGCGAGTTTGAACGCCGGCTCGACGAGGCCATGGACTCTGCGCATGCGGAAGAAGCCGTGCATATGCTGTTCTACATGGACCTTGATCGCTTCAAGGCCGTCAACGACAGCTGCGGTCATATGGCCGGTGACAACATGCTTCGTGAAGTGGCGGCACTCATCAAGGACCAGGTCCGGGACTCGGACTTCGTCGGCAGGCTGGGTGGCGACGAATTTGGTGCGCTGCTCATCGGCTGCCCGATCGAGAAGGCGCGCCAGATTGCGACCGACGTTTGCAACGCGATCGCAGACTACCGCTTCGTCTGGAAAGACAAGATTTTCAATATCGGTATCTCAATAGGCCTCGTGGAAATATCACACGCCAGCGGTACGCTGCAGGATGTCATGAGTGCGGCAGATTCGGCGTGCTACATGGCGAAGCAGCAGGGCAGGGGCCAGGTCCACGTCTACTCGGCGCGTGACGAAGCCGTGGCTCGCGAGCGCGGCGATATCCAGTGGCTGCGGCAACTGCAAACGGCCTTGCACGAGGATGGCTTTGAACTTGCCGTGCAGCCTATCATTGCAATGCGCGGCAAGACCGACACGGGACCGGCGCTGGAAGTCCTGATTCGCCTCAGCGAAGGGCGTGGTGGCGCGCCCGAATCGGCCGAGTTCCTGCGGCCCGCCGAGCGTTACCAAATGATGCCGCAGATTGATCGCTGGGTGATCAACGCGGCACTTGCCGCGATTTCCGGCGGTGAAATAAAACTGGCTGCGCACCGGAGCTGTGCCATCAATCTGTCGGGGCAGACGCTCGGCGATGAGGCGTTCCTGGGGTTCGTGGTGGACGCCCTCGATCGGACCGGGGTGGCGCCGTCGTCAATCTGTTTCGAGGTGACCGAAAAATCCATTCTCTCCAATGTGCAGCAAGCGCAGCGGTTTATTGAGGTATTGCATGGCATAGGCTGCGAGTTTTCGCTCGATGACTTCGGCAGTGGCCTGGGCTCGTTTTCGAGTCTCAAGCACCTGCCGATCGACTACCTGAAGATCGACGGCACCTATACGCGCAACCTGCAAACCGACCTCGTGAACCAGGAAATGGTGACGGCCATGATCAAGCTTGCGCGCACCATGGAGTTCCAGATCGTGGCCGAACAGGTTGAGCACCAGGAAGACTTCGACTGGTTGCGCGACGTGGGTGTGGATTTTGTGCAGGGGCATTTTATCGAAGCTCCCGCGTTACTTGGAACCGCGCCGACCGGCAGCTACCGTATGTTCAATTCCTGATCAGAGATTGAGTTTTTCTTCCACCAGGCGGGGATGAAAACCCACGACGCGCGTATAGCCCTGGTAGATCAACGGTGTTCCGCTCCCCTTCAGCACGTCGTAGTTCCTCTTGGCCTTGCTGTTCTTTTCGATGTCGTACTCCACGAATGCAATGTTATTGGCACGAAAGTACTCGCGGGCCTGCTTGCAATAGCCGCACCAGTCGGTGGCGTACATGACGACAATCGGTTTGCCGTCCTGGTCGAAATTCAAAGCCAGCGCCTGTGCCTCGCGTTCGCGGATGGACCCTGGCCCCATCTCGGCCGCCATTGCAGAGACTATCGCACCCGTGTCAGGTCCGACGACGCGTTGCTCGCCCATGACAACGTAAGGGAGGTATCCGTCGCCCCCGTACTCGAGGTACAAGGCACGGCCGGCTTCGTCTTCGAAGGCATCGTGTTCTTCGAATTCGATGCGATTCTGCAGATAGCGTCGCATCCGGTCACAGGCTTCGCCGCACTGGTCGGTAGTGAAAAACAGGGTTACGGGACTGCCATTCTCATCGTACGCACCCTGGACGCCTGTATGTTGGCTCCAGAAGTACCACGCGCCGGCGAGGGCTATAACAATCAGCAGGGGCTTTTTCATGCCTCCATTGTCGCCTCACAGGCTATCGGGTCCTGCGGCGCAGTTCACGCTTTTCGGATCGTCTACTGATCCTCGCCGGACTGCCGCGCACTCCAGACAGCGACCGCTATCGCGATGCCAATGGCGGGTCCCATGCCAACGCCCACCGCCAGGTTGTCAAAAGCCGCGCCCAGCGCGGCACCAACCCCGGCGCCCAGCGCAACACCCACGCCGATAAACAGCGACAGGTTATGTGCGTCATCGTGGTGCTCAGTCATGTTCCCCTCCTGCCGACCTTGTCCTATCAAAATAGCACGAGACGCGATCTTTCGCAGGTGCGGCGGTCAGTCCGGCACCCGGATCTTCTCCTTGATGTGCTTCAGGTTCGCGACAATAGTGAAGGTCATGATCACGAGCAGCGACCACGAACTCCACTTGGCGACGTGCACGACCGACCACGCTCCCAGCTGGTCGGGGTAGCTCCAGATGGAGAAGAAGGTGCTGATGTTTTCTGCCAGCCAGATGAAAAGACCGATCAATACGAAGGCCAGTAGCAGCGGCATGCGGCGTTCGCGATCGAGGGGACGGAACGTCACCACCGAGCGCGCGTAGAGCCCCAGGGCCAGCGCCGCGATGTACCAGCGGTAATCGCCAATAAAATGGTGCGTAAAGAAATTAGCGTACACGAGTAGCGCGACGATCCAGGCCATCCAGTAGGGCGGATGGTGATCTATCTTCAAGTCCAGCAGTCTCCAGGCCTGGATCATGTAGCTACCTACCGCGGCGTACATGAAGCCCGAGAACAGCGGCACGCCGAGCACCTTGGTGTAGGCGAAATCGGGATAGGACCATGACTGGATTGCGCTCGACGTCTTGAACACCTCGAGAGCAAAGCCGATCAGATGAAACAGCGTGATCGCCTTCACCTCGTCCCAGGTTTCCAGCTTGAGCCAGAGCATTCCGGCCTGAATGCCGAGTGCAATCAGCAACAGGAGGTCGTAGCGGGGGATCCCGAACAGGCCGGCCCTGGGGACCGCGAATACGGCGACAAAGAACAAGCCGGCGAACAGGCAGGCGCGTGCCTCCTTGATGCCAAAGAACAGGAACTCGGCAAGGAACCGCGAGGTGCCCGCCAGTTCGCGCCTGGGTCTGTAATCGATAAGTAGCTTGTCGATGTTCATTTCAGATGTGCAAACGCCGCTCTCGTGCATCCATGCACTTCGCGGCATAAGTACATCCATGTACAAAAAAGCCGCCGGGCGAAATACCCGGCGGCCTTGTTTTTATCACTGTGGGCAGGCTTTAGCCAACCAGCAGCGGGACCATCAGCAGCGCAACGATGTTGATGATCTTGATCAGCGGGTTGATCGCAGGACCAGCCGTATCTTTGTACGGATCGCCGACGGTGTCGCCCGTGACAGCAGCTTTGTGGGCATCGGAGCCCTTGCCGCCACAGTTGCCGTCTTCGATGTACTTTTTGGCGTTGTCCCAGGCGCCGCCACCGGCTGTCATCGAGATAGCGACAAACAGGCCCGTAACAATCGTACCGAGGAGCAGGCCGCCGAGGGCCTCGACGCCGAGCGTGAAGCCGACGATCAGCGGTACCGCGATCGGCAGCAGACTGGGTATGACCATTTCCTTGATCGCGGCCTTGGTCAGCA
>SHLT01000009.1 GCA_004282875.1 Chromatiales bacterium
CCTCTAAAAACAGATTTTCAAAAAAACTCGGCATTGCTGCCGTTCCGAGCAGGTCGTCAGCCAGGCCGCGCCCTACTCCTCTTGCTCTCCATTCAGGTCGTCGTAATACCTGACCTGCCGTAAAAACTCGTCGCGGTCCACCGGCGCCAACACTTCGTCCAGCAGCGAATTGACGGGTCTGCCCAACAAATCGCCCGGGTCCGACTTCTGCCACGGCACGATGTACAGAACTTTCGGCAACTCCTGGTTGCCCGTAATTTCCGTCCGACTCAGTTCCATCGAATCCATGACCCGATTCCCGGTCGTCGTGCGCGTGATGTCCGGCTCCGGCGCCGCTGCCTCTTCCTCGTCAACCACCGCTGACGTATCGACTGCGGGCAACAGTTCATCGTCTTCCACCGCGTCCTGGGCGAAAGTGGCAAACGCTGCCAACAACATGGCGAGCATGAATCCGGTGCCGAATACTTTCCTGATCAGAGTACTCATGTCCATCATTCCGCCACGTTTGCCGTGCTCTGACTCGCCGCTACGCGGCGCCTCAGATCTGCGATCCATCTCTCAACCTGCTTATCTTCACCGACAAGTGCTTGATAGGCCTCGAAATGTTGCAGCGCCGGTTCCAGACGCTGCAGATACAGTTCATTAAGAACGCCCAGGTTGTAGTGTGCCAAGGCGTAGTCGGGCGAAACTGTGACAGCCTTCAAATAAGCGGCCTCTGCTTCGAGAAAATTGCCATTTCTGCGAAGTAGCATGCCCAGCTGGTTGAGTGCCGCGGGGTGATTGGGGTCTGCGGCCAGCGCAGCGTCAAGCGCGGCCCTGGTAGCGTCATCGTCCTCGTTCTTTGCGCTGATGATCGCGAGATTCACGTGAGCGCCCGGAAACTCGGGATACTGCAGCACAAATTCCTTGAAGCGGAGCTCCGCTTCCACGAAATCGCCCGCGGCCATTACGGCCGTGGCCTGCTCAAACAGCGTCCGGGCGGCAGCGGGAATCGTAGGATCGACCGCCGCTTCGGCGCCGCGCTCGGCACTCTCAGCGGGCCGCGAATCCGGCGCACCCAGGCTCGGCAGCAGCCCGGACGAGGCGCAACCTGCGGACATAAGCAGCACGAGTAGCCCGGCTACGAACCCTGTATTTCTATTTAAGCGCCGTAACGACATCTTCTCCGCGCTCCTTCTTTGCATAGCGTGCCGGCATCAGACCAGCCAACCGGCCAAAACTTTCTTCGACCCATTCGTCGTAGACCCCGTCGGCCGCACGATCTGTGTTCGCCTTGTAGAGATCGATCGCCTTTTCTTCGAAAGGAAAGGCCTGTTCTTCGAGAAGAATTTCATACTGCTCGAGGGCATCTGCCTCGAGATTGGTCGGGCGATCCGATTCCATCAGGTCCGACGAAAACTGCTCGTAAACTTCTCCAAGACGGAACGTGGCCGCCGTGGTCACTTCGGCAACGCCATAGTCTGCTGCGCCGGTGTAGGCCGAAATCACGCCTTCCATCAGGTCGCGTTTCAGTTTCAGGCTATCGGCCAGCGGCTGCGTCAGCTTCACGACCTCGAAACGCTTGCGCACAGGCTCTGCCAGTTGCAGCGCAGCCGATGCCGCGAGGTAGCGCGTGCGATCCGAGCGCTGCGCGCCGGCGGTCGCATCGATGCGCACCATCTCTTCGAGCCGCGCAATACGCTCCTGCTCATTGCCTGCCTGCTCCGCTATCGTGAGCAAGCGTGCCCGCGCTTCGATCGACTCTGCAATCGGATTCGGGTAACGATCAATAATGTCGTTAAGGACCCGTTTTTCCGCATCCAGCGGGCCGGATTTTTCGTACAGCTCGGCCGCCCGCCAAAGCGCTTCGCGTCGCACCTCGTCGGTGCTCGTATCGGCGGTCGCAATGCGCTCAAACTCGCGCGCTGCTTGCGCTGAACGCCCGGACTCAAGGTACGTCACCGCCAGCTTCTGGGCGATATCGTCCTCAAACTCACTGTCGGGATAGTCGCGCCGGAAAGTCTCGAGTTGTGCCGACGCGCGATCCCACGCCTCAAGGTTGATCAGCGCTGCGGCTGCATCGTAATCGGCCGTCGCGCGAATCTCGGAATCCGGTACCACTTCACCGAGTCGCGTGAAGTGCGTGATGGCCGTTTCGAGATCCCCGGCGTCACGCGCCTTCTCACCCTGCTTGTAGATTGACGACGCAATGCGCTCCTTGATGTCTTGCGTTGCTGCCGCATCGTCGGCCGGTGTCAGGTTGCGCAGGCTGTAATAGGCCGACTCCGCGTCCGCGAAATGCTCAAGGTCGAAATGCGAATGCGCAATAACCGTCCAGGCCGTCCGTGCGAGTTCCCTCTTCACGGCCGGCTGCTTGCCTACCACGGTCTGCCCTACAGCAATGGCGAGGTCAAACTGATTCTGCTTGAACAGGTCTTCGGCGACCGTGGTCAATACAGCGCCGGATTCGGCATGGTCGGGATAGGTATCAGAAAACTTCAGGGCGCTGTCAAGGTAAGCCTGATGCCATTCGTCCCGTGCAGACCCGTCAGCCAGCGTCTTTTCGTACTCGCGGTACGAGAGAATCGCCGCATAACCCGCCTCGGCAGACTTCTCGTGAAACGGGTAGCCGTACGCCGTCCGCTCGTACTCGGTGACGGCCTCGACGTATTCCTCACTTTCAAACAGGATCTCGGCCAGCAGGAAATTCGAGTTGGCCGAGTCCGCCTCCCCGGGGAAGTACGACAGGTATTTGCGATACAGGCTGGCGGCTTCCTGGTAGTCGCTCCGTTTGCCGTCCTTCTGCGCCTCGGCGTGGTAATACTGAGCCAGGTCCGTCAGGTTGGCCTTCAGGTGGCCGGCCACCGCTTCGTTCTCGGCCCGCGGATTGCGTACCCAGAATTCGCCATCTATCCCGTAGCGTTCGACAAATCCACGTTTGCCTTTGAGCACGAGCGTCGAGAAGCCACCCTTCTTGTACGCCTCGATGACCTGCATTTGCAGGCCGGGCGCCTCGGGGTGATACGGGTCCTGGCGGACAAAGGCCTCGTAAGTTTCGGCTGCGTCCTGGAAACGCTCCTTTTCGAGATACAGGTCGCCGAGGTTCGCGTAGATCACGTGGCTGAAGTGCGGCAGTCCGCGCTCCTGCATGACGGCGTCGATGCTGTCCGCACCTTCCATGTACGAAAAGCTGATGCTCAGTACGCGGAAGGTGTCTTCCACGAGTTCGCGCTCGGCACGGCTCAGGGACGCCAGGCGCTCCTCGCCGTCGCCGACCTCGACATCACCAATCTTGCGTTCGAGTAATTCAAAGAACGACGCGAGACTGTCTTGATGCCACGCGAGCTTGAACTGGGCCCAGCCGAGCTTGTACAAGGACTGTTCGTAGTAGCGCGAACCCTCGCCCGCCCTGATGACATCCTGGTAGGCCAGCTCGGCCCCGTTGTAATCCCTGCGGAGGAACAACATCTCACCACGCCGGAACTGCACTTCGTCCATAAGCGAAGTACCCGGATACTTGGCAACGAGCTCATTCAGCGTATCGAGTGCTTCGTCTGTGCGGCCACCCACTTCGTAGGCTCGCGCCAACTGGTAGAGCACCGTGTCGTTGCGCCGGTAGTCGGGATACGCTTCGAGCAACTTCTGGTAGAGCCCGACCGAGTTGTCAAAACTGTGCGGATCGAGTGCTTCTATATTTTCGGCAAGCTGACCCGCCTCGGTCGCCTCCAACTCGAGGTCACCCAGGCGACGCATGGCTTCTGCACGCAGCTCGGGATCGTCGGAGACGAGGTCGAGGAAGTCCCTGTAGCTCTCGCGCGCGAGTTCCGAGCTGCCAAGCACGGTCTTCCCTTTGCGCAGTTCAACCGTTTTGCCTTCGAGGCTGCCGATGGTTGCACCGTCGTCAGCGCGAACATCGAGCCCGGGCACCATGGCGAGCGCCAGCAGGGATACGGCAATGAGTGGCTTCGTCATCATTCCAGCTCATCCCCTGCGTTTGCTGCAACGTCATAGATCGCGGCCAATGCGAATCGAGCCTGGATCATGTAAATATCCAAACGGTCTTTCTGCGCCCGTAGCTCGCCCACGGCAATGGACTGCAGGAACGCACGTTGCTGAGACAAGGAATCTTCGACGCGAATCTTCATACCCTCGATACGCGGTGCCAGGCTGTATACGCGGCCACCCAGTTCCACAAAGCGCCGCTGCTCACGAGCAATCGCTTCGTCGATCTGGCGACGCGAACGCTGGGTTTCCACGAGCGCCTCGCCGGTGCCGTGCAGCTCACGACGAATGCCCCAGATACGGTCGTCGAAGTCGCGTTCCAGACCCCACTGCAGGACACCCTTCAACAGATCAATCTTGTCCTGCACCTCGAGCGCCTCGGGAATTCCCGAGCGCAGCGCCTGGGAATCGCCGATCGCGGCGATCTCGTTCCAGTTGCGGAACTCGGACTCGTTGGCCAGCGCCAGCCAGTCCCGGCTCTGTTCAACATTGTCCAATGTCGCATCGAAACCCAGTTTGCGAGATACCAGGCCTTCGATGTCGGCACGCCTGAGCGCGGCCCGAACCATCGGCAGGCGCTGGTCAAAAGCCTGTTTTCGCGTCTCCAGCATGTTGGAATAGACATCAACGTTTTGTTGCCAGTTGTCGAGATTGCGATGCAGGTACGTCAAATCCCGATAATTCTTGAGACCTTCCTGAAACTCGTGGGTTGCAAGAAGATGAAACAGGTAGCGTGACTCCGGGCCGCTCGGCAGCTCTTCAAGCTCCCAATACCAGCCCGTACTGTCCAGCGGGTCGTCTTCAATGAACTCGTCAAAAAATGCACCCGACTCTATATGGTCGATCGTGCGATCGAGCCGGTTGGATTCCTCGTAAAAGGCTTCGATCGCATCCAGGTAGTGATCGGCGGCCTGGCTGATCGAGTCCAGCTTGGCCATCGCATAGGGAACGGCCAGCATCGATTCCTGCACGGCCGAGTCCAGCAGGTCGCGTCCGCGCAATTCCATCCAGGGTACGAGCGCGCGGTCATAGTTTTCCATTTCGGCTTCGGCCCAACCGACGCCCAGCAGCGCCTTGTTCGAGAACGGGCCTTCGAGGCGTACCCGCTGCAGCGGACGCTTCGCCACCGAGGGCTGGCCGTCTTGCAGCAGTGCGTAGCCCAGCGCCAGATTGGCTTTGTCGCGCAAGGCTGTCAGCTCATCATTGAACGGATCCATTTCGCCAAGACCGTCAAGCACTTCGGCAGCCTCATTGACTCGTCCGCTGCGGGCCAGCGCAACACCGACGTTGAACTTCGCGTAGCTTGCCCATTCGGTCCGGCCCTTCCAGTTGCGCAGCTTTCCAATGGCGGCGTCGTATTGACCGTCGTCGATCAGGATTTGCGCTCCAAGCATCAGCGCTTCGCGCTCCAGGACGTCGGGCAAGTCTCCACTGATATTTGCCAGCGCCTGTTGCGCCCTGTCCAGGTAGCCACGCTGGTACCAGATCTTCGCAAGGAAGAACCAGGTGCGATTGCGGGTCCCGTCTTCAACCTTGTCTGCAAGCAGTCGCTCGAAGATCTCGGCGGCCTCGATATGATGGCCGTAGGACAGGTACATGCCGCCCAGCAACAGCTCGGCGTCCGCCGCATGCTCAGCGAGCTGACCCTGCTCGCGCGCCGCGAGCAAGCGAACGATCGCCGGGAAATAGTCTTCCTGGTAGAAGTAGTACAGGACTTCGCCGTACTGCGGCTCCTTAATGACGACCGGCTGGTCATCTGTGGCCGCCGTGGCGGCTGACGTCAGGAGTACAAGCAGCAGTAACAGACGACTAGGGATGAAGCGACCTGGATGCAAGGATTACTCCCATTCCTTGATATTGAACTCCGGCTGCTGTGCCGTGATGCTGTCGGTGATTTCCAGCTCCACGTACTTTGCGCCAATTCCCTTGTCGAACGTCATGGTCGCGCCGCGACGGTATTCGCGAATGTTCGGCCCGTGACCGATAAAGACCGCCACCAGCTCGTGCTCACCCGTTTTCAGGTTGGCCATATGCAGTCGATGCACGCCGCCCCGAATCAGGGCATCCGCTTCGCGCTCAGTGTAGAGATAGTTTGCGACTTCCTTGCCATCGATCTTGATGCTGATCGAGTCAAGATCGAAGTACTCTCCGACATCCATTGACACAAAAAACGCCACCTGTGAATTCGCCGGGAACAGCAGCTCTTCTTCGAGCAGAAACAGGTCACGGTTGAGGTCCAGGACCTCTTTCTTGAGTGACTGTACGTCCTGATCGATGGCGCGGAACTCGTCTCTGGATTGAGCCTCCTGCGCTTCAGCATCGCGCGCTTCGGCAAGCGCAGCGTCCGAGTCCATCGGCGCAGCATCCTGTGCCACCGAAACGACGCTGAACGCAAGCAGCGACGAGGCCATGATTGTGATGAATGTCTTGGTCACTTTACTCTCTCAACAACGAGCGAATCTGATCCAGGTACTTGTCTTCGTACCCGGGCTTATATCCGTGGTGAATGTACCGCACCGTGCCTGTCCGGTCGACGATTACCGTGACGGGCATGGCTTCGACGTCGTAGAGCTTACTCACTTCCTTGCGCGCATCAAACAGCACGGGGAAATTGACGCCGAGTTCCTCGATCATATCCATGGCACGACGCGAGTCATCGTCGATGTTCACACCGAGGAGGCTGAACCCGACTCGCTGGTAGCGCGAATACAATTCATCGAGCAACGGCATTTCCTGGCGGCAAGGACCGCACCAGGTTGCCCAGAAATTGATCATGACGACATCGCCACGAAATTCCGACAGCCTCAGGTTCTCGCCGGTCGAACTCTTTAGTGCAAAATCAGGCGCCAGCTGACCTTCCATGCCGCTCGACGCGAGGCTGGAAGCCGCGAATACGCTGAATACCAAAGCAATTATCGATTTCTTCAGTTTCATTCGTTCATTCCTTTGTCAGTAGGCCCGTCCATCCACTGGAAAGCGCCCCGATTGCCACAATTCGACGACGAATGTTGACAGTCGCGGCACTTTCGGGCCGTGATTATCGTCACAGATTACGTTAAAACAGCTCGAATCCCAATGCTCTCCCAAGCGCGGATCCGGACGCCTATGATAGGCGTACCAGTCTGAATTTAAAGTGAATATGCGTCGCCTTTCCGCGACATTGCTCAATTTCTACCTATTGGCCCGTGGCCCCTCGGGCGGCATGAGCCCAGCCGAGTAAAATACCTTGCCTGCCGCATCGATCACAATGCTCTCATAGTCGGGCAATGTACCTATCAATGTCAGCCCACGTTCGACCCCCATGACGAACACCGACGTCGACAGCGCGTCAGTCATCACGGCATCCGGCCCGAAGACCGTGGCGCTATGGACGCCGCCGGCGGGTTTACCCGTAGTCGGCTGAATTATATGGTGATATCGAATGCCATTCTCCTCAAAATAGCGCTCGTAGTCGCCTGACGTCGAGATGGCCTCGTCGACCAGCGGCACCGAGATCGCCACCTCGCCATCCTCTCGCGGATCACGAATTCCAACCATCCAGGGCCGGCCGCGCCGGTCACCCAGCAGTCGCGAATCGCCGCCGGCCGTCACAATGGCGTGCTCGATACCTCGATGTCGCAGAATATCTATGCCCCGTTCGACGACGTAGCCCTTCGCGATGCCACCGAGGTTGATGCGCACGCCTTCCTCGAGAAACTCGACGGTTCCCGCCGCCCTGTCCAGTTTGACCAACTGGTAATTTATATGAGCGCGCTCAGCTTCAATAGTCTCCGTATCGGGCCGCTGCCGTGCGCGGAAGTCATAGTGTTGCCCGACACTGTCGAACGTGATATCGAAGGCACCGCGTGTCAGTACGGATATATCGACCGAGCGCTGCACGAGCTTGAACAACTCGTCGCCGGCAGGAACCGGCCCTTGCGCGGCTCCACGGTTGATTTTCGAGATTTCGCTCTCATCTTTGTAGGTACTCATGAGGCGATCGATACGCGCGGCCTCCTGAAATACCTCCTCGAGCGCCCGCTGACCGGCCTGCGCGTCGTCACTCCAGAGGTGGACGCTGACTGCGGTACCCATCATTGCGCGTTCGTCGCTCACCCAGTCGGCAAGCGCAGCGGGGGCCACGACCGTCAGGAGCAGCATTGCTAGTTTTGGCCCAAGCCCGGAGTTATGCTTGGTTTGACAATCGTTAAGCAAGGAGCGGGACAGTGACTTCATTCCTGATTTTCTTAGGGCTAATTGCCGCCATTGTGTTCTGGGCCATCGGTATTTACAACCGACTGGTTAACGAACGCAATCGCGTCAGAAACGCATTTGCGCAGATTGACGTTCAGCTTACCCGCCGACATGACCTGATCCCGAATCTTGTGGAAGCCGTCAAGGGCTACATGAAGCACGAGCGCGAGACGCTTGAGGGTGTGATCAAGGCGCGTAACGTCGCGGTTGCAGCGCTGGATGCCGCGAAGGCCGATCCGGCCAATGCCGCAGCCATCCAGGAACTCGGCGGCGCAGAAGGCGCGCTGGGCAGTATCCTCGGACGGCTGTTTGCGTTATCCGAGGCGTACCCCGACCTCAAGGCCAACCAGAACATGATGCAGTTCCAGGAAGAGCTCGCCACCACCGAAAACAAGGTGGCGTTCTCGAGGCAGGCTTTCAACGATGCCGTGATGGGCTACAACAACACGGTCGAGAATTTCCCGAACAACGTCATTGCGAACACCTTTAGTTTCGAACCGGCGAGCTTCCTCGAAATCGAAGCCGAAGAAATGCGCGAAGCTCCGGAAGTGTCTTTCACCTGATTCTCGCGCCCTTGTCTGAATCGTGAATTTTTTCGCCGCGCAGGACCAGGCTCGCAGAGCGTCTCGACGCCTGGTCCTCGCCTATATCGTCTCCACCGTCCTGATTGTCGCCGGCGTCACCGCGATTGTCGGCTTCGCGCTGTTCAGCTTCACTGACTCGGGCTACGGCTACACGGCGGCCCAGTTCACTCAGGCCAACGCCGGCATCTTGCTCGGCGTCGCCCTGCTGACCACGCTGTTCATTCTGGGCGCGAGCATGTTCAAGACGGCCGCACTGTCATCGGGCGGCGGCGCCGTTGCCAGTCAGATGGGCGGTACGCTGGTACCCGCCGATGTCCAGGAACCGCTGCGGCGACGACTACGCAATATCGTCGAGGAGATGGCCATTGCGTCGGGCGTGCCCGTTCCCGAAATTTACGTTCTTGAGGAAGAGAGCAGCATTAACGCGTTCGCTGCGGGATTCAGTCCCAGCGACGCAGCCATCGCCGTCACGCGTGGCACGCTCGAGTTACTCGAGCGCGACGAGTTGCAGGGGGTCATCGCGCACGAGTTCAGCCACATACTCAACGGCGACATGCGGCTGAACATTCGGTTGATGGGCGTTTTGTTCGGCATCATGGTTCTGGCACTGATCGGGCGGCTTATCGTTCGGGGTGGCTACCACACGAGCATAGTGTCCAGCCGCCGCGATCGTGGTGCCCCGGTCGTGCTGATCATCGGCCTGGGGCTGGCCCTCCTTGGCGGCATCGGCATGTTTTTCGCGCGCGTAATCAAAGCCGGCGTCTCGCGGCAACGCGAATACCTGGCCGACGCGTCCGCCGTGCAGTTCACGCGGCAAAGCGCAGGCATTGCCAACGCACTCAAGAAGATCGGCGGCTACAGCCAGGGCTCGCTTATTCAGGCGAAGGACCCCGAGGAAGTGAGCCACATGCTCTTCGGCTCCGGCGCGAAGCTCGCGGGGATGTTTGCCACGCACCCTCCCCTTGTCGAGCGCATCCAGGCGCTCGATCCGAGCTTTAAGGAGAGCGACTTCCCGAGAGTGGACCGGCGCCGGTTTCGCGGCGACGATCGGGAACGTCCTGCCGACGTGTCGGATTTTGCGGGCAGCGTGACGACTGCGTTGGCGACCGGTGGCGCCCAGGTCCTGGCCGAGTCGATTGCGGAGACCGTCGGTCAACCCGAAAACGAGCACGTCGAATATGCACAGCACTTGCGGCAATCCATTCCGGAGTCGCTGTACGAGGCTGCGCACTCCTCGGAATTTGCCTACCTGCTGACCATTGCATTGATCCTCGATCGCTCGGGCAAGGTCGTGGACCGGCAGCTCGGACTGGCCAGGGAGCAGCTTGGTACGGAACGCGCGGCGCTGCTCAGGCGTTACCACGACGAACTCGCCGAGACCGGCCCTGAATACCGTCTGCCCCTGCTGGAAATCGCGTTTCCGGCACTCAAATTGCGACCGGCCCAGGAACTGAGCTACCTGGTGTCCCTCGCGACGCGAATGATCGAGGTAGACGGTGAAATCGATTTGTACGAGTACTGCTTCTACCGCATCCTGATGAGCAATCTCGGCAAGGCCGTCGACCCGACGGGCCGCCGCCGCGCCCTGCGATCGAAACGCAGCGAACTGCGAGCGTCCACGATCGGGCTGCTGGGAGTGCTCGCGGATTACGGTCACGACAACGAGGAAGAACGTCGGGCCGCGTTTGCTACCGGTATTGAAACGCTGGGGGACTGGGCCAAGGCGTACCCGTACGAGTCGCAGCGCAAGTTCACGGTCGCAGTACTCGACCACAGTCTCGACATCCTGCTGGGCCTGAACAGCAAGGGCAAGGAATCCCTGCTGCGGGCGATCAGCGCGACGGCCGGGCACGACGGCAGACTCACGGTGACCGAAGCGGAGTTGATTCGCGCTGTCTGCGCAACGCTCGACTACCCGTTGCCGCCAATTCTCGTCCACCGGGCGCATTCATAAACAGTTCTGCAAATTCGCGTATTATCGAACCACAGAGCGATTTTTTTGTCGGACACCATCATGAAGACTACTCGTACCCTGGCCATCGTGACCATGCTGGCCCTGTTTGTTTCATCCTTCGCCCAGGCGGCAACACGCGAGGAAAAACGCGTTGCGGATGCCGCTGACGTTTTGGACCAGCTGTCCCGAATTCCGGAAAAATCCATTCCCCCAAACCTGCTGTCACGCGCCTATGCCGTCGCCGTGGTCCCGAACGTCGTCAGAGCCGCGTTCGGGCTTGGCGCACGACGCGGTAAGGGCCTTATTGTCGTGCGACAAGGCGACAATTCCTGGAGCAACCCGGCCTTCATTACGCTCACCGGCGGCAGTGTCGGTTGGCAGGTCGGCGCGGAATCGGCCGATGTCATCCTGGTCTTCAAGACCCGCAAAGGTGTCGATGGCATTGCAAATGGCAAGCTCACACTTGGCGCCAACGCCTCGGTCGCGGCAGGCCCTGTCGGCCGCCACACCGGCGTTGCGACGGACATTGAATTCAAGGCCGAAGTGTATTCCTACTCGCGCAGCCGCGGCTTGTTCGCCGGCATTGCGCTCGAGGGCGCGGGCATCACGATGGACCGCAAGGCGAACGCCGCATTTTATGGATCGACCAGCATGACGCCGGAGAAGATTTTCGTCAGCTCGCCAAACATTGCGCCCAATGTCGCCAATACGTTTGTACAGGTGTTGACGGCGCAGACACTGCGCCTGCCGACGTCGCCTGGAATGCAGGCCGCCGGGACGGACCGGCCACAGGCGCAGGACGAAGAGGCCGATGTGCGGACCTACGGCATGCCCAGTCCCGATGAGAGCGACGACGAAGCCGAGTACGACCCCAACTACTGATACTGGCAGGGAAGCCTTTGAACGAACTGACCACCAAGGTCCAGCAGCTCGCTGAGTTGATCGGCCCCAACCCTTACCTGCAGGCGGCAATGATCGCCGCGGCCTTTATTGTCGCGGGCAAGATCGCCGACTGGATAATCTCGGGTGTGATCGGCCGCATTGCGCATCGCTCATCCAACGACTTCGACGATAGCCTCGTGGACCTCGTCCATCGCCCTGTGTTCCTGTCGTTTGTGCTGTTGGGGCTGGGCCTCGCGACATTCAAACTCGGGCTGCCCGATGCCGCGGAGTTTCTTACGGTCGGCCTGTTGAAGACGATCGCCATATTTATCTGGTTCTCGGCGCTGGGCGGGCTCAACAGGCTGCTCGTCACCACCTTGCAAAAGGGAGGGCGAAACAAGCTCGTGCAGAGCGGCATGCTGTCTCTCCTGCACAATGCCATGAAGGTGGTGCTGGCAGCACTGGCTGTCTATTTCCTATTCCTGGCATGGAATATTGACGTAACGGCCTGGCTCGCGTCTGCCGGTATCGTCGGCCTCGCCCTGAGCTTCGCGGCCAAGGACACTCTGTCAAACCTGTTCGCCGGTGTGTCTATTGTCGTCGATGCGCCCTACAAGACGGGCGACTACATTATCCTGGATACAGGTGAGCGCGGCGTGGTCACGGATATCGGGCTACGCAGTACCCGCATCCTGACACGCGACGATATCGAGATCACCGTTCCGAACGGCATCATCGGCAATAGCACGATCGTCAACGAGGCAGGCGGTCCGCCGTCCCAGCACAGAATTCGAATTGCCGTTGGCGTCGCTTACGGCAGCGACATCGATCATGTGATTGACACCCTTCAAGGCGTGGCCGAAGCCAATGAAGATATTCTCGCCAATCCGTCACCACGAGTGCGTTTCAGGCAATTCGGCGACTCCAGCCTGGACTTCGAATTATTGGGCTGGATAGCCAATCCGGCAGACCGGGGACGGGTCAAGCACGAGCTTAACTGTGCCGTGTACAAGGCATTTGGCACGCACAACATCGAGATCCCGTTTCCACAACGCGACCTGCATGTGCGAAGCATGCCCGAGTCCGGCTAATCGGATTTCTACTGGACGCCGTCGTCCGGTTCTTCGTCAGGTTCGGATTCGGCGATCGGCGCATTGCCCCCATCGGTCGGTAAGACAACATCGCCATAGGTTGACCCGGTTTCCTGCGGCGCCTCTGCCGCGGGCACAACGGCAATCGGGAGATTGCCCTCCGGAAGCCCGGCCTCATCGTCAGCGCCCGACTCGTCGGTCGGTGGCAGCACGCCAAACTGAGCCAGGTACTCTGCCTCTGCGCGCAGCCGCTCGGCTTCTTCAGCCCGGCGGCGCGCCTCCATGGCGGCCTGCTGGGTGCGACGCAGAGCCTGCCGTTTGCGTTCCGATCGCGCTTCGAGTTCCACGCGCTTGGCCTCTTCCTCCTTGGCCTGGATACGTTTCACGGCCTCGCGGGCGTTCATACATTCCTGATCGTAGCGTGATTTCTGGCGATCCTGCTGGCAACGTACCATCGCCGCCTCCAGCAGCAATGGATTCTCGACGAATTCGGTGGTTGTCCGGGCAGGCGGCTCGTTTGGACCACAGCCGGCTACCAGCCCGCACACGATCAGGAGAGCTGTTGGGTGCCTCGTCATTGCCTTTAAGTTCCAGTCCCTAAAATTGATTAAGTGGTTGAAAATTCACAACACTGCAATGGCGATCATAGCAAGAATGTCAAATCGTGCTTTAGGGCAGAGTTCGCAGTTTTCGCATGTCGTTAAGGGGATTCGCGCTATAGTGCGGACTCCTGAGAAGGTGGATACACGCGATTGTCAGGCTCTAACCAGTTTTCCCTGCTAGGCCAACGGCGCTTTGCGCCGTTTTTTGCGACGCAGTTTCTCGGCGCGCTGAATGACAACATCTTCCGCAACGGCCTGGTCATCCTGATCACGTTTCAGGGCGTCGTGGTCGCCGGCATGGACCACACGCAGCTTGCCAACGTGGCCGCCGGCCTGTTCATACTCCCGTTTTTCCTGTTCTCCGCAACCGCCGGGCAATTCGCCGACAAGTACGAAAAATCCATGCTGATCAGGCGGGTAAAGACCCTCGAGATCGTCCTGATGGTGCTGGCGGCCATCTCGCTCTTTTCGGAAAGTTATGCGTTGCTGCTGCTGGTCCTGTTCCTTATGGGCTGCCAGTCAACCCTGTTCGGCCCCGTCAAGTATGCCTACCTCCCGCAACAGCTGGCGGATGACGAACTCGTGGGCGGCAATGCGCTGGTGGAATCGGGAACGTACGTGGCGATCATCCTCGGCCTGATCGTCGGCGGCATTGCGGTCGGAGATGAGGTTGCAAACGGTCTCGGGTTTACGAAGCGCAGCATTCTCGGAAGCTGCCTGATCATCGTGGCCATCGCAGGCTACCTGTCGTCTCGCCAGGTGCCTGTCACCCGCGCGGTGGACCCGGAGCTCAAGATCAGCTGGAACGCCTGGAAGGAAACCTGGCATATCGTCCAGTTCGCTCGAGAAGAACGCAGCGTGTTCCTGTCGATTCTGGGCATTTCCTGGTTCTGGTTTTTCGGCTCGGCGATGACCATTCAGATCCCTGCGTATACGCTGGGCATACTGCAGGGGAGCGAGTCCATAACGACCCTGTTGCTGGCGGCATTTGCGATCGGTGTCGGCATCGGATCACTGCTCTGTGAACGCATGTCCGGTCACCGTATCGAACTCGGTCTCGTGCCGTTTGGTTCGATCGGCCTGAGCCTGTTTGCCATGGACCTGTATTTTGCCCAGCCGACCCCTATGGCGGTTCCCGCGCAGTCGATCGCCGAATTCATGAGTCGCCCGGGAGGGCTGCGCATCTGGTTTGATCTTGCGATGATCGGCGCATTCGGCGGGTTCTACAGCGTGCCCCTGTACGCGTTGATCCAGAAACGCTCGAAGCGCCAACACCTGTCTCGCATTATCGCCGCCAACAACATCATCAACGCCTTCCTGATGGTCGGCGCGGCCATAATGTCCATGGTGCTGCTGAATGCCGGCGTCTCGATTCCGGAGCTATTCCTGATCATTGCCCTCCTGAACGCGATGGTTGCGGTCTACATCTATTCGCTGCTCCCGGAATTCCTGATGCGTTTCCTGGCCTGGCTCGTCATCAGCGTCGTTTACCGGCTGCGGACCAGCGGCCTCGACAACGTTCCCGTGAAAGGGCCAGCCGTCGTCGTCTGCAATCACGTCAGCTATGTCGACCCCATCATTCTCGCCGGCTCTGTCCGGCGGCCCATGCGCTTTGTCATGTGGTACAAGATTTTCCAGATCCGGTTTCTGAGCTTCATTTTCAAGACGATGAAGGCGATTCCGATCGCCGGAGCGCGCGAAGACAAGGCCATCATGGATGATGCGTTCGAACTCGTCGACGCCGAGCTTGCAGCCGGCAACATCGTCTGCATATTTCCGGAAGGAGCCATTACCCGGGATGGGGAAATTGCGCGCTTCCGGCCTGGCATAGAAAAAATCATCGAGCGGCGCCCCGTGCCTGTTGTTCCCGCATCCTTAGGCCGCCTCTGGGGAAGCTGGTTCAGCCGGCGGCGTAATGGCGCCTTGCGCAAGATCCCTGGCCGCCTGTTCTCGAGGGTTATCGTCAATTTTGGCGAGCCTGTGCCGCCGTCAGAAGTGACAGCGGCAAAGCTGGAGCTGCTGGTCCGTACGCTTCGCGGCGACCAACGCTAGTGTCCTGTTTGGCAAACAGGACACTAGTCTGCAGCCGACACGGGATGCTCGGCCTGACCGAGTCGTCCCCGCCACTCAGCAAGCAGTTCATCGCGATTGCCAAACAGCCCTGGGCTGGTCGACCCGGGGAAACCCAGCTCTACGAGTTCGACAAAGCCGTTGCGCGCTGCCGGGAGGTACGCCCGGTTCGCCGTGTCCGACCCGGCTGGCCCAAATACAATACGAGCACCATTGAGCGGTTTTGGTGAAAACGCACTGTCGACCCAGTGAAGGCCATTCACACCCAGGCTGACCCGGTGCGTCCACCGCGCAGTCCTGAAATAGGCCCGCGCGCCGCTGTTACCGAACGCGATTTCCTCCACGGGCCCCGGAATCTGGAGAGCCTGGCTACCGAGTCGCCCCTCGGCCAGCATGAACTGGCTCGCCAGCCCGGTGTCGTCAACCAGTACGAGGTACTCGCCGCGCGGTGACACGGCCAATTGTCGAATTGCGCTCGCCGCCTGCCAGAGTTGTTGCATCGACCAGTTGCCGTCGCCATCGCGTGAAATGACGCGGAGCACGCCATTCGCGCCACCCGCATAGAGACGACCGTCCGGTGCAAATGCAAGGCTTGCGAGCATTTCCCCGAACTCGAACTCGGCGCCAGCCGAACCGTCTTCGACATTGAGCAAATCCAGGCCCGTTGCCTTGAGCACCGCAAGTACGGCGCCATCGGGAGAGAAGGCGAGGTCCTCAATGGCGCCGCCCGGAATCTGTGCGATCCACGCGTAGGGCTGCCCGCCCTGCGCATCCCACACGCGAACCGTGTTATCTACGGCGGCACTGGCAATCCGGGATCCCGAGAGGTCGACACCCAGGCGCACGACTTCTGCCGTGTGGCCGACGAAGCTGACGTCCTCGCTCAGCGCCTGCACTTCCGCGAGGCTCGCCCCTCCAGAAAGGACGTGAACATGCCCACCCGGATCGCCGATCGCCATGCCTTTGCCGCCGGGCAACGCGACCATCACGCGATCCGCGGACGGTTGCCAGAGTGAGTGCTCTGTGTCCAACGGTCCGCCCTCTGCGGCAGCCGGAATCTCGGTTGCCTGCCAGAAGCGCGACAGACCCTGCCGGTTGCCGGTAAATATGACTTTTTCATCGGTACTGAAAGCGAGCATCGTGCTTTGCCCCGCCCCACTGAACACGCCAATGGGCGGCCCGACAAGTCGCCCGTCGTCACTTCTGTACGTCTGGAATCCCGTTTCCGCCCGGCCCGCGAGGACACCCGTGCCGGAAGGAGAAAACACGAGGCGCCAGTTACCCGGCGCAAAATCTTCCAGAAGGGGTCTTTGCGGGCGAGAGATACTCCACAATGACACGCCTGACTGACCATGCACGACGCCGAGCGCATCACCGCCGGCAGCAAGCTGAATCGAGCTCGGTTGCAGCGGCAAATCGATCTGCGCCAGCAACCCCCCGGTCGCGAAATCCCATACGCGGACAGCCCGATCGTAATCGGCCACGGCAATTCTCGAGCCCGACGGATCCGTGGCAACCAGCGACGGGACGCCCGCCACGACCAGTTCGCCGGCCACCTCGCCCCGTTCGAGTGACCACAGTTCAAGACGTGTCTCAATGTCGCCGCGATGTACCGCAAACAGGTACATCCCGTCCTTCGTCAGCTGGGCATCCGTACTCGCCGCGCCGACCGGAAGCGTCATGATGCGATCGCCGGACTCCGTGTCCCAGATGTTCACGCCGTCCTGGGTGGCTGTCACCAGTCGTCTCGCCGCGGCATCCAGACCAATCAGTTTTTCGTTTTCGCTGACCGCGATAGCGCGCACCGGTTCGGCGAAAGCAAGGTCCCAGATTCGGGCACTATCGCTTTGCATCGCGCGCGCAATGGCATAGCGGCCGCTATCTTCAAACCACACATTGTCCGTTTCGCGCTCGACCGGGTCGGGAATATTCAGGCCGCGCTGAAAGTCTTCGACGGCGCCCTGGGCGTTCAGTTTCAGGTTCCAGCCGACCAGCTGACCGGCAACGCCCAGACTCTCGTCGCGCACGCTGATTGACCAGGTGCCGGCCATCGATTCTCCGATAAGCGTGCGCAATTGCGCCACGGGAATTCGAATATCTTCGTTGCTCGAGGTGCGCTCGAGCCCGGTCTCGATCTCTACCGCTCGCCCTGACGGTGCAATAATCTTGATGCGCAGGTCGTTCAGGCGAGCGTGACTGATGTTCAGCGTCAATCCGATCCGATTGACCTGGCCTTCACGATCGACGATGACGCGACGGACCAGCGGCACGACCTCAAGCGCAGTGACCGTCCAGCCATCTCGCGGCTGCAGCTCACGGGTGGCGTAGGACCATTGTGTGATGCTCGCCCCCTCAGCCGACGTCAACAGGAGATTGTCAGGATCGAAAACGCTCGTACTGCCAGGCTGCGAGGGTAGTGTCGCAAGCAACAGCGGGTAGTCATCGGAAATCAGGCTTGCCGCACGCTGGCGGCGTCGTGGCGTCGGCATCACCAGGGACTCGAGCGTTGCCAGCAGCGCGGCATCGCGGTCCTCACGCCGGAGCGCAAGGCTGGCTTGCCGGTCCCAGAAAGAACCGCGCAACGTATCAGGCAAGCGTCCGGCATTAGGCACGTCGGCGGCTAACACGGTGATCGCGTCGATCTCCTCGGCCGTGGCGGCCAGTGCGGCCCGCTGCTCCACGAAGCCGCGAAACAGGTTGTCTGCCGTGTCCCTGTGTCCCGGGAACGAACGAAGGTTGAGGTACGCCGACCGGGCAACCTCGAGTTCGACCTCGGGCGACGCCAGAACCTCCATATAGGGTCGCGGTAACCACTGCGTGTACCAGAACGGCAACAAGGTAAACAACAGGATGATGCCCGCCACCACGGCCGGCACCCGCAGTCGCGTAGGAAGATTGTTATTCGCCCAGCGTGCCGTAAACACGGCCGCATAGAGACGATTGCGAACCCGCAGGTTACCGTCATGGTCGATCTCGATAAGCCCGACGGCCATCAGGCGCCGCTGCAAAGCCGAACCCAGGTCGGCAGCTACCTCGACACCCTTGCGAATACGGCCGTACAAGTTGAGAAGCGGCTCCATTTGCTTCTCGTCATCGACAATCACCCGATGAATGTGGCTCATGTGGGGTTCGCTGTGCAGTGCCGCTCGTCCGGCCAGCTGCGTGGTCGCATAGCGATCGACGCGCGCTACCACATCATCGCCAACGTCGTCTCGCGCTACCTGGCGCGCAAGCTTCTGGCTCAGATAGGGCTGTCCACGCGTCCAGTAGTAGATACGATCCAGAGCATCAGCGGCTTTGTCATGATCGAGATTCAGCTCAGTGGCAAACAGGTCAAGTTGCTCACGCGAGAAGTCGTCGAGCGGAATCGGCTGCGTAACGTTGAATGGTGACAGCTCGGGCTCGGCGACCAGGCTGACCGGGTCACATTCGCCGAGCAGCACAAAGGTCAGGCGCGAGAAATCGGGGTCGGTCGTTCGCGCATTGTGCGCGGCGCGAATACTGGCCAGCAGCTGGTCGGCGAACGGCAGGTCTTCGATGCACTGGATCTCATCGACGAAAACGACAATCGGTTCGGCCACGAACTGGAGCACGATTTCGGAATAGAATTCGAGAAGCCGCTGGCGGTTGCTCAGGATCGACTTGTCATGCCACCAGGTCTGGAGGTCGTAACGGATCCGCAACTGGCGCAACAAGCGATACGCGACGTTGTAGTACCAGCGCCCCGGGTCGCTGCCGCCGTCGCGGACACCAATATGCTCGAGGTCGAGAATGGCGATCTTGCAGCCGCTGGCTTCCAGACGGGCAGCCGTTGCGGCAATCAGGCTCGACTTGCCGCTACGATCCGGCGCCAGCACATGCGCGTAGCGGCCGCCGATCGCGCTTTCGTACAGCAAGTCGTCCGCCCGGCGCCGCACGTAGCCTGCCCGCACCGCGTGCAGGGGAGCGCCTACGCTGAAAAACTCGCCGGTCGAATCTGTCCGCTTCCTGTCGGAAGACGGGACCTGGTCACTCGAATCTTCGCTCATGCAGTATCGTCAGCCATACCACGGCAGCCTATTCTGGCATTATTCTCAATGAAATGGATGGCGAACGACTTCTAAAGTGTGACCTGTTTGGCGAAGTTCTGCTCCGTGAGCGTGAGACGGGGCCGGAAATCGTGCGCAACGCCGCTGCCGCGCGCTGGTGGCTGCGCTGGCTCGCACGCTACCTGCTGCGGCGCGAAGCCGAGGCGCTGGCTGCGCTGGACGGTCTGGCGGGCGTTCCGCAGCTCATGCGTCACGACCGCGACACCCTGGTGCGAAGCTACCTGGCCGGAAAACCTCTGCACCAGGCCGGTGCTGTCGATCCCGACTGGTTCAAGGCCGCCGCGCGCCTGCTACGGCGCCTGCACAGGGCCGACGTTTGCCACAACGACCTTGCGAAGGAACCCAACCTGCTCGTCCTCGACGACGGCAGCCCGGCCCTCATCGATTTCCAGCTTGCGTGGCGCAGTCCCCGCCGTGGCCGGATGTTTCGCATTGCGGCGCGCGAGGACATCCGTCACCTGCTCAAACACAAACGCACCTACTGTGCCGGGCGCCTTACCACCCGGGAACGCGATATCCTTGCGAATCCCTCCCCGGTATCCCGTGCCTGGATAGGCCTGACCAAACCCGTCTACCTGTTCGTCACCCGCCGCCTGCTGGGCTGGGCCGACCGTGAAGGCGCCGCAGACCGGGGTGCCCGCAAGTAGGGCGTACCCTGCCACTGGGGTATACTCGCGCTGCCCGCCATCACCGGAAACGAAGGAACTGCAGTGGAATTTTGTCATCAACACAACCTGGTCGATCCCAGCCAGGCCGGCAAAGAACGTAACTTCGGCATCCGCGTGACGCTGCCGGCACGCGATACGTTGCGCAAGGTCCTGGGCGATGACTGGGAGCGCCAGCACTGGTACGCCAGCGAAGCGGAACGGGACGCGGCGTTCGACGATATGGCAGAGCGGCACGGCTATTACCGCAAGACGGACAACCCCACGCAGATTCTCGAGAAGATCACGCGCTGATCAGCGCGAGGGTGCACCGATAAACAGGTAGAAATTCGACTGGCCACGCTCGGCGAAGCCGGCGGCCAGGTAGACCGGTCCCAGCAGCGTGTCGAAACCCGCAAACAGGCTCCCGTTCCACAGCATCGAATCGAAACTGATGTCAGAGCGGCGCGTCCAGACGTTACCCGCTTCGGCCGACATGCCGAGGTAGATCGGCGTGTCCAGGAAACCGCTCGTATCGCCGACACGCCGATAGAACACGAGTTTTGCCAGCCCGGCGTGCGGTCCCGCGATTTCACCGCGCTCGAGCCCCGACAGGCGCAGGAATCCGCCCAACGGGAAGAAGTCCTGAATTGCGTCGTCCGATTCGAGCGTTGTCGCGTAGCTCAGCCCCAGCTGCAGACTGTTCTTGCCGCGACTCCAGGTCTGCGTTGCCTCGCCTTCGATCAGGTCGAATTCATGATCCGCCCCGAGTCCGGGGCGCGACAGGGTCCAGCGAATATCGCTGAGCAGCCCGCGCCGCGGAAAGCGAGCACTGTCGAGCGTATCGAAGCGCAGGCGCGCGAACGCCCCACCCGTATGGAAGTCGACGTTCGGCAACATCGGGTCGCCGACTTTCACGCGCGCCTCACCGAGCCCGCGAAACACGCCGACCCGGAGCTCGCCGACACGCCCCAGCTCGCGCCCGAAGTCCAGTCCCGCTTCGGCTTCGGAGAGCCGCAGGCTGGCAATCGTCGAGTCTTCGAGAAAGGCATTGATATTCGACTGCTCCACGTTGATGCGCGGCGCAATAAACAGGCGCGAATCGGCGCTCAGCGGCTGGTAGAACTCGGAAAAGAGCTTCGGATCAGTTCCCAGTCTCAAGTCGGTGCGCCACTCCGCGCCGAGACGGTTAATACCGGCGCGGGTCATGCGCGCACCGAGATTGAACGCGGTCGAGCCTTCGAAGTCATCTTCCAGCGAAAGACCGAACTGCAGGAAATTCGGTCCCCAGCTCTTGGTGCGAGCCCGGTACTCGACCCCGGTCTGGCCGTCCTCCTCCACGAGCTCGTAACTGACTTGCTCATACAAACCCAGGCCGTACAGGCGATCCGCGTTATGTGCGAGGACACTATGGTCAATCGGGTCGCCCGCTGCCACGTCCAGCTTCGAGGTGAGCACCTCGGCCGCAAGCTCGCCGTCGTGAACCACGCGAACGAAAGCCAGGTTCGACGCCGGCGGAAAGTGCCGCGAGCGCTGCGCCAGGTAGGCCTGCCATTCGCTTGCCTCAAGCGATAGTGACGCCAGCCTGGCAGCTTGCTCGCGCGCCGCCGCCTGTCCGGGGCCGATGGTGTCGAGAATGTCGCCGAAGTTGGTCGACGCGAACGTACCCAGTTTCGGTCGTATCAGGATATCGTCATCGTCAAGGCGCTCGATCTGCCGCAGGGTTTCTTTGCGGATCAGGATCGTGAGCATCTGCTCGGAGATCGTCAGTGCGGAACCCAGCTCATCAAGCCGATACAGGGGAAACTCCACGTCGACCGCGATGATGATGTCGATGTCCATTTCCTGCATGACGTGCACTGCGAGGTTGCCGACAATGCCGCCGTCGACGAGCAATCGACCGTCGATCTCCACCGGCGCGAATACGCCGGGCACCGACATGCTGGCGCGGATCGATCGTCCGAGGTCACCCTTGTCCATGACCCAGATCTCACCCCTTTCGATATCCGAAGCGATCGCGCGAAACGGGATGGGGAGATCGTCGAAGTCATCGACGTCGGAAACGTCAAGCGTCAGCTCACGCAGGAGCAGGTCCAGCTTCTGCCCCTGGATAGCACCTTTTGGCAGCACCAGCTCGGTCCCGCGAATACCCAGTTCGAAATCGATCGGTACCTGTCTGTCGTCCTGTTTGCGACGGAAACTCTGATCTTCACGGTCCGGCTCGTCGGTCAGCGCCGCAGCCCAGTCCAGCGAGCCAACAAGATACTCGAGGTCCTCGGCGCTCATTCCTGTCGCATACAGTCCGCCGACGATCGCACCCATGCTGGTGCCGACAATCGCGTCAACGGGCACGCGCATGCGCTCCAGTTCCTTGAGAACGCCAATATGCGCGGCGCCCCGGGCGCCACCTCCGCCCAGGACAAGGCCGACTTTCGGCCGTTCTGCTTGCACCGCGGTATCAGCCGGGGCAAGCGACTCCTCGGCCTGCGACCTGCCTGACACCATCAGCGTCAGAAAGACCGGCGCCAGAAATAGCCAACGCAGGAAATCGCTCATCGATCTACTCTACTCGCAGCGACTGGGCGTACTCGTTGAGCGCGTCAAGCTGCTGCAACTTGTGTTGCGGCGTCCACCCCGCCTCCGCGGCGGCAATGTCGGCGATCGCCGCGTACAGGCTGCGACCCTGGTCCGCATCGAACCCGATCATCATGCGGCGAAACAGAATATCGGTCAGCGTCAACGCAAACTCCTCGCGCAGCGTAAAAACAACCTCAGCGGCCAGAACCCGGCCATGGGGATCCAACGCCCCTGCCAGGTCACGATTGGCGCTCGCGAGTTCAGCAATGGCGGCGGCACGGCCACCATAGACCCGCAGCAGTCGTGCCACGCCGGCCTCTGAGAGGGTGTCAAGCGCCCGTAGCGCATCCCGCGCACGGTCTATCCCCCAGGCGCCGGGCAGATCGGTGTCGCGGGTACGGCACGGCGGCAGGTCGAGACGTTGCAGCTTGTCCAGCTTGTCGATCGTCTGTTCGGCCAGGCTGCGATACGTCGTTAGCTTGCCACCCACGATGGACAGCAGGCCGCTTGCAATGTCCTTGTTGACCTTGATGATGTGGCGACGCGTGATCGCTGACTCAGGCCCCGCTTCCTTGTAGGGCAGCGGCCGCACGCCCGCGTAGGCGTAGTGAATGTCGGCTCGGGTCAGGCCGGCCTGCGGGAAAACCCGGTTGGTTTCACTGAGCAGGTAATCGACCTCGGCACCGCTCGCACGAATATGATCCAGATCTTCATCGTAGCGAATGTCTGTCGTGCCAATCAGGTACTGGTCGTACCACGGAATAATAAAGAACGGTCGGCCATCGGCCTCCGCTTCGACATAGAACGCGTCACGCGGAGCCCCGTCGAAAGAGCCAACGATGATATGGCTGCCCTTGGTACCGCCAATAAGCCGCTGCGTACGCGAGGGCGCGACATCGAGAACCCGATCGACCCACGGCCCGGCTGCATTGACGACGGCTTTGACTCCGACCACCTGCTCGTTGCCGTCAGGATCGTCGTACGCCAGCGATACGACAGCACCGTCCTCTACCGCGATGCGTGTTACTTCGCAATGCATCCGAATCCGGGCGCCGGCCGCTTTTGCGGCCAGCAGGTTTTCCAGTACGAGCCGTTCCGCAAACTCCACCTGGGCATCGTAGTAGCGCGCGGCGGCACGCAGTCCTTCCGCTTTGAGCCCGGGTTCCTCTGCGTGAATTTCATCACCGCTGAGCATGTCGTGATTCGGCACGGTCTTGCGCCACGACAGCAGGTCGTAGGCAAGCATCCCCAGCCGGATCAGCCATGGGCCGCGTTTCGCACCGGCATAGACCGGGATAGTGATACGCAGGGGTTCAACAAGGTGCGGTGCCGTCAGCCGCAGGTACCGTCGCTCATGCAAGGACTCGTAGACCAGCGGGATCTCGCCATACTCGAGGTAACGCAGCCCGCCATGCACCAGGCGGCTCGAAATCGCGGAGCAGCCGCTGCACATGTCATTTTTGTCGAGAATAATGACGCTGAGGCCGCGCAGTGCCGCATCGCGGGCAATGCCGGCGCCGTTGATGCCTGCGCCGATAACGGCAAGATCGAAAACCTTGCCGGCCGATGTCACGACGGCCTTACCTGCCCGCTGCCGCGCACCACGTACTTGTAGCTCGTCAACTGGTCCGCACCAACCGGCCCGCGGGCGTGAATGCGGCCCGTTGCTATGCCGATTTCGGCACCCATGCCGAATTCGCCACCGTCCGCGAACTGGGTCGACGCATTGTTCAGCACGATGGCGCTGTCGACTTCGCGGAAGAACTTCTCGGCGGCGTCACTATCGCCGGTGATGATGCTTTCAGTATGGCCGGATCCGTAGCGGCGGATATGAGCGATAGCGGCGTCGATATCGTCGACGACTCGCATCGAAATGATGGCATCGAGATATTCGGTCGACCAGTCCTCCTCCGTCGCCGGAACCACGTCTGAAACCAGCGACGCGACGGTCTCATCGCCGCGAATTTCGCAGCCCGCTGCCTGGAGCGCATCGCAGACCAGGGGCAACAACGTATCTGCCGCCGCTCTGTCGACCAGCACCGTTTCCGCCGCACCACAAATACCGGTACGCCGCATCTTGGCATTCAGCACAATGTCGCGCGCCATGTCGGCATCCGCGCCGCTGTTCAGGTAAACATGACAGATGCCTTCGAGGTGTCCGATAACCGGTACGCGTGCCTCGTCCTGCACGCGCTTGATCAGGTTTTTGCCGCCTCGCGGGACGACTACGTCGACCCACTCCGACATTGACGACAACAGGAAACCAACGGCAGCCCGGTCGGTCGTGGGCACCATCTGCACGGCGTCGCCTGGAAGCCCTGCCGCCTCGAGTCCGGCTCTGAGGCACTCGTAAATCGCCATGCTGGAGTGAAAGCTCTCCGAGCCACCGCGCAAGATGACGGCATTGCCAGACTTGATGCACAGCGCCGCGGCATCGGCCGTCACGTTCGGACGACTCTCATAGATAATGCCAATGACGCCCAGGGGCACGCTGACGCGCTGAATGCGCATGCCGTTCGGCCGTTCCCATTCTTCCTGTATACGGCCGACCGGGTCGCGCAGGCCGATAATGGTTTCAATTCCCGCGGCCATCGCCTCCACGCGACCGCCGTCAAGCATCAGGCGATCGAGCATCGCACCGCTAAGGCCGCGTTCTTTTGCCGCCGTCATGTCTTTCGCATTGGCAGCAATGATATCCGCTGCACGCTGTCGCAGTGCCGCCGCAGCCGCTGCAAGCGCGGCATTGCGTTGTTCACCGCTCGTGGTAGCCAGGACCGTCGCGGCAGATCGCCCGGCCCGGCCCAATGCCGTCATCGTTTCAGCTATCGCCATTGAATAACACCAGTTCATCCCTGTGGACCATTACGGAGCGCCCACGATACCCGAGCTTGTCCTCGATCTGCTCCGACTGGCAACCGGCGATCAGGTCCGCCTCGGTTGCCGAATATTCCGCCAGGCCGCGCCCCAGCTCCGCGCCGTCCGGCCCTGTGATTCTGACCACGTCACCGCGACTAAAGTCGCCCGCAATGCTGACCACGCCAACCGGCAGGAGACTATTGCCCGTGCGTAGCGCTCGTACCGCACCGTCGTCAACACGCATTTCGCCGCCCACTTCAAGGACGCCTGCCAGCCACTGCTTGCGCGCGGCCGCGGGCGTTCCCTCAGCCTTGAAAACCGTACAGCGACCGCCTGTCGACAAGGCGCGCAGCGGATGGCTGACCTTGCCGCTCGCGATAATCGTCGAGCAGCCGGCGTGCGTCGCAATGCGGGCAGCCTGCACCTTGGTCGCCATGCCGCCGCTGCCGACATCGGAACGGGTTTCTCCTGCCATGGACTGCATCTCGGCGGTAATGTGGCTGACTTCGGCGATGTGCCTTGCGTCCGGGTCTTTGCCCGGGTCCGCCGTGTAAAAACCGTCCACGTCGGACAACAGTATCAGCGCATCGGCCATGACCAGCTGCGCCACGCGCGCGGCCAGCCGGTCATTGTCGCCGTAGCGGATTTCTTCGGTGGCAACAGTGTCGTTCTCATTGATGATCGGAATCACGGACCGGTCGACGAGGCGCTCCAGCGTGCCCCGCGCGTTCAGAAAGCGTCTGCGATTCTCCGTATCCTCGGGCGTCAGGAGCACCTGGGCCGCGGTTATCGCGCGTTGACCCAGCACCTCCTGGTAAGCGTGTACGAGCTGCACCTGCCCGGCGGCCGCTGCTGCCTGCAGATCTTCGAGCCGCGCACGCGCCTTGTTGATTCCGAGGACGTTGCTGCCGATGGCGATGGAGCCGGACGACACGATCAGAATCTCGTGACCGTCGCGCTGCAGGGCAGCGACGTCCTGGACCAGCGTATCGAGCCAGTCTCGATTGAGGTTTCCTGCCTTGTCGACGAGTAAGGACGAGCCGACCTTGATGATCAGCCGCCGGTAGTCGCTAAGTGCCAGCGTGGCCATCGTCACCCAACGAGCAGGTGCTGCCGATCGAACGACGTGAGAGTGACCTCGCCCTTCGAGACGGCGACCGTGCCGCTTCGTGCCACCGCGGATATCTCACCGACCTTGGCGGCCTCCGTCACGAACTCATCTATTTCGGCGACCCGCCCTGTCAGCTGCATGGTGCAGCTGTTGGCATCCTCGTCCAGCATCTCGGCCGCAAATCGTTTCGCCAGTGCAATCGCCTTGGCGAGACCGCCGGTACCCAGCTTGATCTTGATAATTGCGAGTTCCCGCTCGAAGTGTTCGCCGAGGGTCATGTCGTGGATATTCACTACGTCGACGAGCTTTGCCAGCTGCGCGTTGAGCTGCGCGATCGCCGCGTCCGACCCCGTAACCACGAGCGTCACACGCGAAACCCGCGGATCATAGGTTGGCGCTACATTGAGTGATTCGATGTTGTAGCCGCGGGACGAGAACATGCCGGTCAAGCGCGTCAGGGCGCCGACCTCGTTCTGCAAGAGGACTGATATTGCGTGTCGCATGATGAATTACAAATGAAACCGGTTTTGCCACAGGACCTGAAGGATGTTCTCCCAGTTTCTGCAGTATTGCAATGCACCGGAATTTAGTAAACACTCGCCGAAAATCCGTAACTTATCGTGAATTTGTGCGCCCATGAATGAGAAGGCCAATACCGCCTCGGTAGACCGTCACCCGCTCGCTGGAGAAATGCTCTCGGGCGCCGACACGGTGGTGCAGGTTCTGGCCGACGAAGGGGTGGACACGGTCTTCGGCTACAGCGGTGGCGCGATCCTGCCCATCTATGATGCCGTATTCCGCTACAACGACCTGCACCCGGTCGCGGGACGCGAGGCGGCCATACAGCTGGTCGTGCCGGCCAATGAGCAGGGAGCCGGGTTCATGGCGGCCGGCTACGCCCGTGCCAGCGGCAAGGTCGGCGTCGTGATGGTGACATCCGGCCCCGGCGCCACCAATACCGTGACACCGGTGCGAGACAGCATGGCCGATTCGGTCCCGCTGGTCGTCATCTGCGGCCAGGTGCCAACGGCTGCTATCGGCACAGATGCGTTCCAGGAAGCGCCCGTGGCCGCGATCATGGGCGCCGTTGCCAAGCATGTGTTCCTGGTGACGGATGCCACCACGCTGGAAGAGACCATGCGCAGCGCATTTGAACTTGCGCGCACCGGCCGCCCCGGTCCGGTGGTCGTTGATATCCCGAAGGATGTCCAGAACTGGGACGGCGAATTCCAGGGCCAGGGCACTCTGCCACTGCACGGCTACCGCCGGCGGCTCGCCAAGGTCGAGGAGAACCACCTGACCGACGGCGCCTGCGAGCGCTTCTTCACGCTGCTCTCCGAATCGGAGCGACCGCTGATCTATGCCGGTGGAGGCGTCATCAATGCCAATGCGACGAAGGCAATGCGACGCTTCGCGAACGAGTACGGCATTCCGGTTACCACCACGCTCATGGCGCTCGGGGCAAGCGATACGACGCATCCCCTCGCCATGCACATGCTGGGCATGCACGGCATTGCTTCTGCCAACTACGCTGTCGAGGATTGTGATTTTTTGATCGCGATCGGCGCACGTTTCGACGACCGCGTCGCGGGCAACCCGGGGCATTTTGCCCCGCGTGCGAAGAACATCGCCCATTTCGACGTCGACTTTGCCGAGATCGGCAAGGTGAAGCGCGTCAACTGGCATCACGTGGGCATGCTCGAAAGAGATTTGTGCGACCTGCTGGCCTACGGCAAGCGTATTGGCTTCGCCAAGTCGTTCGACGACTGGCACAATGAGATCGCGCACCTGAAGAAAGAGTACGCGCTGAACTACGATCGCGATTCCGAGTTGATCCAGCCCTACGCGGTGATCGAGGAGATCAACAAACACAGCAAGGGCGAAGCCATCATCTCCACAGGCGTGGGGCAGCACCAGATGTGGGCGGCCCAGTACTTCGATTTTCGCGAACCGCGCCTGTGGCTGACCTCGGGCAGTATGGGCACGATGGGCTTCGGGCTGCCGGCCGCGATTGGCGCGCAGTTTGCCCGTCCCGACCGGACGGTGATCGATATCGATGGCGACGGCAGCATCCGCATGAATATCGGGGAGCTCGAGACGGCCACGACCTACAACACGCCTGTGAAAGTGATCGTCCTCAATAACTTCGGCGACGGCATGGTACGCCAGTGGCAGCACCTGTACTTCGGTGGCCGCATGTCAGGCAGTGACAAGTCACTGCACAGCAAGGACTTCGTCAAAGCGGCCGAAGCCGACGGCTTCAGGTTCGCGAAGCGCCTCGACAAGAAAGCAGACCTGCCGGCTATTATTCGCGAATTCATGGACTTCGACGGACCGGCATTCCTCGAGGTCATTATCGACCGGGACGCCGGCGTCTACCCGATGGTCGGGCCTGGTCTCGGTTACGACAATATGATAACCGGCGACTGGATCAGGAGCCGGGAAAAACCGGCGCATGACACGCTCGATCCCAGCGAGATGTTCTGAACCGAAGCAGGTGACCAAAAAAAGAAACCCCGGGGCGGCAAGCCGGCCCGGGGTTTTTTTGTGCAACTTTCCTGTTTCTGGCTACAGTCCGCCGGGACCGCAATCGTTCTGCAGGAAATCGAGCATTGACGAGTACAGCTTTATCTGGTGCCGATAAAACAAGGTACTCGAAAAGTGATCCGCGCCCTCGAGTTCGACGTACTTGTAGGGTTTGCCGACTTTGTCCAGCGCCTTCAGGTACTTCTTGGCATGATCCGGCGGGACACGCTGGTCGACGTCACCGTGAATGATCAGCATCGGCACGTTCACATCACCGACTTCCTCGAGCGGTGAAATACTGTCGTCCCACATGCGCAGCTGCTCTACGGCACCGGTCCCCCTCAGCTGGAAACGGTAGTAGTTGACCTGCATCAGCGGGTCCGTCACGGCTGCTCCGGCAATAACGCACTGGTAGATCTGGTCCTCGCGGGACGCAGCAACAAGCGCCGCATAGCCGCCGTACGACCAGCCAAACATAGCGATACGGTCCCGATCGACCAGGCCTTGCTCTACCAGGTAGAGCGCACCGTCATCCTTGTCGTCCTGCATCTGGTATCCGCCCTGGCCACCGTACATGAACGCGTCCGTGTAGAATTTTTGTCCGTGTCCCTGTGATCCACGATATTGCGGTTGCAGCACCATGTAACCGTTGTTCGCGAGCATCTGCGACCATTCATCGTAAACCACGGTCTCCGCGACAAAAGGACCTCCATGCGGCATCACGATTAGGGGCCACGGACCTTCACCATTCGGCACCGTCACGTAGCCCGGGATCTTTCGGCCATCACGCGCCCTGTACTCAATGTACTCGACGTTGGCCAGCTTCTCTGACTCCAGCAGAGGTTGCCTGCTGCCCACCGATTGAATACGGCCGTCTTTCAGCAGGTAATACGATCCCGGATCACGCGGACCCGTATTGTAGATCGTCATGGCAGAACCATCGCGCGAGCGGCTGTTGATTCTCAGCTGGTAGGCTGCCGGAATCAGCTGCTCCAACTGTGCGTAGGTTGCCCCTTCCAGTTCGTCAAAGTACTCGTAGTGGAACCGGTCCTTGCCATAGACAACGGCAGCGATCGTATCGACATTGGTCCACGTATTGCTGTGCCAGCGTACTCCCGCGACATCGACATCGTTGCGACGGTAGACTAACTCACCGAATTTCTTCGCATTGACGTCATACGACCAAAGCCCGACCTTGTCGTGGCCGTTATTCGCGCGCACGAGGATGTGTCCGGGCTTCGCCTCATCCAGTCCTTCAACTACGAACGTGTCAAAGTTCTCTTCGCTGAGGCGATAGATCTCGTCCCAGCGTTTCTTCTTCGATCCCGGGTCGCGCCAGTACCATATGTACTCCCCCTTCGCCAGGTCGAAACCGCGTGCCAACCAGGGATTGCCATCGACATCGAACTCAATAGCAGCGAGCGAAATCTTGCCCCTGATCAGCAGTTTTTTCGTGCCCTTGTCGAGGTCGAATTCCCAGTAGGCGCGCGGCCTGAACGCCGCATCCAGTTTCCCACCCGGGCCATCCGGATCCCCCTCCAGGAAGGAAATGATGATCTTGTTCGATTTGTTCGGCAACAAGTGTTCGATCGCAGGGCCACTCTCATCAAACTTGTTGAATTTCTTTCGCTTCACATCAAAGGTTGCAATACGAGCTTCATACACACCGCGGTTAAAGCCCTCGATCTTGTCCCGCACCTTCTGGCGCAGGTTGAAAACGATATCGTCGTTGCTGGCCCAGTAAAAACTCGTAATCTCCATCGGGTCCGCATTGAAAGGAAGCGGTTCCTTGCTCAGATCTCCCGCATCGTAAATCTCGATGATCGGGTTACCGTTCTTCGACGGAATTTTCATGAGCGCCAGCTTGTCACCGTTCGGCGAAATCTGGACATTGCTGATTACCGAGCGCAACGCCCAGTACTCAAGTGGATAAGGTTCGGACGCAGTCGCCGCAACCACTGTTCCAGTAGAAACTAATAGAGCCAGGCAAAGCCCGGCCAGGATTCTCTTTAGCATGTTCATCTCGTCAAAAAGTCAGATTCGCAGACAGGTAGCATAATCGGCAAACGCCGAAAGCAAAAGGGCCCACGATCAAAAAAACCGTGGGCCCTGTCTTGCCTAGCTATATCGGGCAACTATCCCGATCATTCACCGCCGCCGAAGTTGACGCCAACGTTGAGGAAGAAAGTCCGTCCATTAACGTCGTAGCCATAGCCAATCGGTGTGTTGTTGAGCGCGAGAACTTCCGTGCCGTCAACAATTGGCGGATTCTTGTCAAACGCGTTGCGAATGCCGCCACCGACAGTCCACATGTCACCGTAGTAGTACACGGATATGTGGTTGATGAAGTAGTTGTCCGTCTCACCGTAGTCGCGACACAGCACGTCATCAGGCGGTCCGAAGCAGGTGTCCGAAGCGATGAAGCCTGACGAAAATGCGTCTACGCCATCCGGGTCCTGGTTGACAGACGACAGGTAACGCGTCTCCCACGTGAACCGCCAGTCGTCATAGTCGAAGCGCAGGCCGGAACGAAGCGACCAGTCCGGGAAGCCCCACTCACCCTGGAACGTATCGATGTCGGCGTTGCCGTCGTCATCGAGGAACAAGGTCGAACGCTCAAGCTGGCGGTTCGCCGTGATGTCCCACGTCAGGTCGATCGGACGCTCGAAGACAGTGAACGTGTCGTTGAATGCGACATTCACATCCACACCACGTGCTTTTTCTGCCTCGCGGTTGATAAAGCCGGAATCAATCAGGGTGATTCGCGGATTCATCGGGTCCGAAAGGTCGCGCGTGATGCGGCTGCAGAATACGCTGTTACCCGTCAACGAGTTGAGGCAGTCATTAACGATGAACTGGCCACTCGGCTCAATGATCGTCTGGTTGACTTCGATCTCGTAGTAGGTCGCACTCAGAGACAGGTCGAACGCGTTGGTCCACGGCTGCTCGAAGGCAAAACCGGCAGACCAGGATTCCGATGTCTCGGCTTCCAGATCCAGCGCACCGCCCGAAGCAACTTCCGTACTGAATGACTGGAAGCCGTTCGAGTAGGCAAGCGTCGGGTCTACGCCCTGAGCGAGACAGTTCGCCAGAACCTGGGGCTCGCGATCATCGCCGGCCGCGTTGTAGCCAACGCCAATCGTCCACGAGTCGTCGTCATTGAAGCACTCATCGAAGATGCCGCCAAATCCAGACTGTGCCTGCAGATAGAGCTCTCTGAGATTCGGCGCACGGAACGACGTTCCGAAGGTACCGCGAATCAGGAGAGATTCAACAGGACGCCAACCGAGCTTGAACGATTCGGTGTTGTTCGAACCATAGATCTCATCGTCGGTGTAACGCGTCGACATATTGAGCGTCAGTTCCTCGAAGCCTTTCACGCCTGCGAGCAGCGGCAATTCGATCTCGGCGAACAGCTCGTCGGTGTCTTTTTCACCGGTAGCGCCACCGTCCGAGAAGAAGCCGAAGAACAGGCCTTCACGTGCGACTGCATCAGGAATCGATGCGATGTCGTCGTTGCGATGCTCGGCACCAAAACCGAACGCAACCGCGCCGGCCGGCAGCTCGAAGATATCGCCAGTGATATAGGCGGAGATGATCGTCTGCTCGTACTTCGTATCGAAGTTCCTGCCGTCGAAAACGTAGTCGCGCTCTGCCTGCGTAGCAAAGTCGCCGAGGTAACCATTTTCATAGAGCGACGGTGCGAACAGATTGACCGGCACACAACCCGGAATGACATCGTCCTGCAGATCGGCAAGCGTCAGTCCTGACCGCAGCCCGGCCGCGTTCGGATCGTCCATTCCACAAGGCGTATTCGTCAACGAATAGGTACCGACCGCGAGGTCGAGACGATCTTCGCGAATACCGCGACGTTCTGAAATGGCCGACGATTCCGTGAAGCTTCCGTAGATGTCGAACGACCAGTTGTCGAGCGATCCGAAGTTCATGAACGGCATGTCACCGCGCAGGCCACCAACGACGCGCAGCTGGTCACCGGAGGTCTTGGTGTTGTCGCGATCACCGACCACGCCAACGATCGGGCGCGTGTACGTCGGTCCGAGCGCGCCGCCAGCCTGCGGGCAGTCACCCGTAGCACTGGGATCACAGCCAAAGGTATCCAGGTACTGCTGAATCACGGCCGGATTCTCGAGGAACTCGTCAAACGCGAGACCGCAGTCGTAGCCATTAGGATTCGAGATGGTGTTGCACGGGCTGTCCGGGTTGAGCGGCGGAACCCACGGGAATAGCTGCGGCGGTCTGCCGCGCGATTCGAACTTGAAGTCGTTGTACATGGCTTCGAAGTAAGGCGTGATGTTTGCTTCGCCGTCGAACGTGTATTCACCGTACGCCATGAGGGAGTACGAGGACGTCTCAGGGAACAGGTCCGAGCTCTGTGAGTAAGACTTACCGTTGCGATCGAAATCGCGCAGGCTTACGTCGGCAAAACCATCGCCGTCCGAGTCAGTGTAGCTCTGGATATCGGTACGCGGACGCAGGCTGGAGAAATCGCCCCAGCCACCGTTCGAGCTGCCGGGACCCGTGTAGTAGAGACTGCCGCCCCTGCCACCGTTGACCTGGAAGCGACCGGCTGTGCGGCCAAGACGACACTCATCCCAGCGCGCACCCAGGATATCGCTGAACCAGACTTCCTGTGTGCGGAAATCACCGTTTTCATCGATTTCGTAGTGCTTATCGCAACCGGCCGTCCACGGACGATCTTCCAGCGAAACCCGCTCACTTTCTGTGTACTCGGCGCCGAAACCGACAAAACCGCGGTCCCAGTTCTTACCCCAGACCGCACTCAGCGTGTGGTCGATACCGCCGCCGTGTTCCGGGACGCGTGAATAGTCTTCGATCTCAAGCCCGTCGAAGTCCTTACGCAGAATAACGTTGGCAACGCCTGCAACAGCATCTGAACCATAAACGGACGAAGCGCCGTCAAGCAGGATGTCATATTGCTGCACCATTGATGCCGGTACCTGGGCCAGGTTGGCCGCAAACGGAGCACCTTCCACGCCCGCGGGCGCGAGCCGGCGACCGTTCAGAAGCACCAGTGTGCGCGCCTCACCAAGACCACGCAGGTTCGCCGTAGTGGCACCCGGACCGTTGTCGAGGACAAAGCCCTGGAACGTCAGGTCGATCTGTTGACCGCTTGACGCCGTGGACTCCTGCAGAATGTCGCCCGCATCGATCAGGCCGACTTCACGGGAAATCTGACCCGTGATGACCTGCAGCGGAGAAATGCTGCTGTACGTATCGCGTTTCAGACGCGAGCCTGTGACGACAACCTCGTCAACGACCTCGTCTTCTTCCGCGACCACATCATCTGTGTCGTCGCTATCACTATCGTCCTGCGCAAACGCGGAAGGACCAGCAAGCAAAAACAAGCTTGCAAAAACGATAGCAAATGGACTGAGTACTCGCGCGAGAAGTGCGCGATCTTCGCTTACTCTCATTTCTTACCCCTTATGCTAAGTAATTCGACGTGGCTTATTGCTAGCCTGATTCGCCGGGCGACCGGGAGAGTCCGGTTGTGCCAAGTAGCCATGATGCGAAATCACAACACATTTGTAAATGCCAAGCGCCAAAAAAATCACGATTTTGTTGGAATATGTTGCGTAAACGCAACGCCCGATTCGTGCGCTGGCGGATCAGGGTCTCGCCGTCGTAGGTAGTACCCCTCATAGCCCCGCTGACGCGCCGCTCCCTAGGCTGCAATCTGGCTTGATTTCCGGCTTCCATGACCACACTGAACCGCAGGCAGGCGCGCACCCTTTCAGGCTATGTACTGAAGTTGCTGGAGTACCCGCGCTGGTTAATTGACCGTGAGGTAGATTTTACCGACTGCCGCTTCCAGGGGCGATTTCAGCCCGCCGAGACGCGCTGCACACATTGCCACTTCGGGCCGGCATGCCGCTGGCTGAACCAGCACCGGGAGGAACCCACGGCGGCGACGCCGCTGCCCGAGCTGGTTGAAGCCCTGCAGACCGCCGTCACCTACCTGCGCACCGAAAGTCCCGCGACGTCCTGTCATCCCCGGCGCTGCGACTGCGACACCTGCCTCTGGCTGCATGAGGCCAGCGCATTTCTGCGGACGCACCGGCATAAGACATAATCTCAATGGTCCTTTTGTGAGGACCGTCACGGCACGCAATCGGACGCTGCGTACACTGGCCGTTGAAATTGCCATCTATATTGGGAGCCACACCATGAACCTCGCACGCCTCAGCGTCCTCGGCGCCTCTTTGACCCTCGCGGCCTGCGGCGGCAGCGGCGATTTCGGTGATATTAACGGCGGCGGCGGCTTTGGCGGTGGCGGATCCGCGACCACGACCTACGCCATTACCTCCGGCAATGCCCCTGCGGCGACGCGGGCTTCCTGGGAGGCCGCAAACGGCAGCGGTCAATTCGGCAGCGCCGGCGGACAGGTCCTGTCAACAGGCAATCCGGGCGCATTCGCCAAGGCGAGCCCGGCAAGCCGCTCCGTAGGACTCATTACCAACGTGTTACAGAAGATCCCGTTCGGTCCCGAAGTATCGCCCTGCCTCGTGGACGGCGCCGTCACCCTGTCTGGGGATATTGCCGATCCGCTGACGCTGACGACCGGCGATACCTTCAGTATCCTGTTCGAAGCCTGCGATGACGGCTTAGGCGAGGTGATTGATGGCACCATCGATATGACGGTGCGCGAGTTCACGGGCGATCTGCTGGTCGGTACCTACCTGCTCAGCATGGACACCGTCGCCACCGATCTCCAGGTATTCACGGCCAGCGACACGGTCACCAGCAATGGTGACGCGACCATTACCGAGGATACGACACGCACACCGTTTATTGAGTCCGGCGTATCGGGAGCGGCCATGACCGTTGACTATAACGACATGTCCGAAACCCTGAGCAACTATGTGTCGAACCAGACGGTCGACAGCGGCCTACAACCGCTGCCATACACCCTGTCCGCCGCCGGCACGCTCGATAGCACGGAGCTGGACGGTGTCATTCAGTACTCGACCCCGGTCACGTTTGCAGGCGAAGGCTTCGATTATCCGAGTTCCGGCTCAATGCTCATCGAGGGCCTGGATTCTGCGGCGCGCCTGACTGCCGTCGACAACGTCAATGTCACGATCGAGATTGACGTGGACGGCGACGGGACCTACGACGAGACGCTTGAACTGACCTGGGCGGAATTGCTCGCGACCTGATGCGTCCGCGGTGCGCTATCATCGGGTGATGTCACCTGATGAGAGGACCCATGCGCGAACTTGATCTGTCCGGCAGCTGCCTGTGCGGCACCATCTCTTATGAAATCTCCGGCGATGCCAGGCTGTTCTGGCACTGCCACTGTTCCCGTTGCCGCAAGGCCAGCGGCACTGGCCACGCCACCAACATCATCATGACGCCGACGCGGGCGGTCTGGACAGCTGGTGAGGAACACCTGCGGCGTTTCAAGGTTCCGGACGCCAAACGCTTCGGCACCGCGTTCTGTTCGGTCTGCGGCAGCCAGTTGCCGCGCGTGGCGCCGGACCTGAGCGTGGCTGTGATTCCCGCAGGCACACTGGACCACGACCCGGGCATTCGGCCGCAGGGGCGTATCTACCAGGACTCGCGCGCCAGCTGGTCCTGCGACGGCAGCGAGCTGACCGGTCACGACACCTACCCGGCCTGAAGAAACCTCAGCAATTCCGAGGTATTATGTGAACTGGCGCAACGATTTTCGGGTGGAATTCCGCAAAGTTGTGCTTAATAACCGGGACCCGATCGCGACATGCTGATTACGCCGAGACGAGACAACCTGAACAAGATCGTCATCCTCAACCCCAAAGGGGGCTGCGGCAAGTCGACGCTCGCGACCAACCTGGCCGCAAGCTACGCCCGGCGCGGACCGACCCCGGCCATCATGGACTACGACCCGCAGGGTTCGACGACGGGCTGGCTGGAGCGGCGTCCTGACGACCTGCCCAACATCCACGGGATTGCCGCCTACAAGAAATCCATGCAGGCCACACGCAGCTGGCAACTGCGCGTACCCAACGACACCGTCAACCTGCTTGTCGACTCGCCAGCCAGTGTCGATCACAACGACTTACGCGAGCTGACGCGAGACTCGACGAGTATCCTGGTGCCGGTACTGCCCTCGTCGATGGATATTCATGCCGCCTCCCGCTGTATTGCCGACTTGTTGCTCGTTGCCAAAGTGGATCGTCGGGATCGCAAACTTGCGGTCGTCGCCAACCGCACGCGCAAAAACACAAAAAGTTTCGCCAAACTCATGCGCTTCCTCGATTCGCTGGGTATCCCCATAATCGCGGTGCTACGCGACAGTCAGAATTTCGTGCACGCCGCCGAAAAAGGCGTGGGCCTGTGCGACATGCAGCCGTCACGGGTAAGACAGGACGTCGAGGAAATCGAAAAAATCGTGTCCTGGCTCGACGCCTGGCCGGAGCGCCGGCGATCATCGAAGTCGGTAACGTCGATTAACAAGCAAACCACGCGCCGCTCGATTCTGCGTCGACCCAGCTTCGGCTCAGCCTGAGCCTTCTCGCTGTATTTCAGCGAACAGCTCAGCGTCCACATTGCCACCACTCAGAACGACCACCGTGGTCTTGTCCTGCGTCTCGATTTTACCGGCCAGTACCGCCGCCAGGGCCACGGCGCCGCCGGGCTCGACCACGAGTTTCAGGTTCAGGAATGCGAACCGCATGGCGGCTCTTACATCGGCATCACTGACGACCAGCCCGTCCGCCAGGAGTTGGCGGTTAATGGCGAACGTCTTTGCGCCGGGTGAATGTGCCTGTAGCGCATCGCAAATGGAACGCGCCGCCGGGTCGACATGCTCCCGCCTGCCGGAAACCAGTGACCGGGCCGTGTCGTCGAAGCCCTCGGGCTCCACAGAGTGCACGGCGACGTCCGGGTAGTTCGCTTTGAGCGCAATGGCGCTGCCTGCAATCAAGCCGCCACCACCGCAGCACACCAGGACCTGGTCCGGCCTCGCATCGAGTTCCGCGCACTGCTGTGCGATCTCGAGACCCACCGTGCCCTGCCCCGCAATGATGTAGTCGTGATCGTACGACGGCACCACCACCGACCCGCGCTCGGCTGCGATTTCCCGTGCGATGGTCTCTCGATCGCCCGTATACCGGTCATACGTAATGACTTCTCCGCCGAGCCTGCGTGTATTGTCGAGTTTCGCGCGCGGCGCGTCCTCGGGCATGACAATAGCTGTCTGTATGCCGAGCATGGTGCCCGCTGCCGCAACGCCTTGCGCGTGGTTGCCCGATGAAAATGCCACGACGCCGCGCTGCGCTTCTTCCGGACTTAGCTGGCAAAGAAAATTGTAGGCACCGCGAATCTTGAACGAGCCGGTCAGCTGCAGGCATTCGGGCTTTACGAGCACCGCACCGCCAGCCACCTTGTCGAGTTCGCTATTGCTCAGCAGCGGTGTACGAACGGCAACATCGCTTAGTCGACCTGCGGCTTGCTCGATGTCGATGAGTTCAGTCATTACTCTTCTGTTCTTACCAGGCGATCGATGCGGGCCGCGCAGATGAAATCATTGTCTGAAAGTCCGTTGATTGCGTGCGTCGTGTAGTCAACGGTGCAGTGTGCGTATGCGACCGTCAGAACCGGGTGATGGTCTTCACTTATCGCGACCCAGGCCACGGCATTGGCAAATCCCAGGGTCTTGTCGTACGCCGCAAACTCGAAACGCCGCGATATTGAGAGTCCGTCATCGCCAAGCGTCCAGTCCGCATGCAGTGCCTGCATGAGTTGCTGGCTCTGCTCGCGAGTTAGCGGCTTGACGCCACCTTCGCAGGGCTTGCAGTGACGCGCGGCGAGTTCGTCTGACATCGGTTTTCCCCGGCTCTAAAGGTGCGCAAACAGTAACAAAAAAAGGCCGACCCCGTTACAGGGCCGGCCAGGCGGAGACTCAGATGAGTCACAGGGAAGACTAATTCGGATTCGCGGCCAGCGACGTCGTATTACCGATGAACAACTTGACGCTGACGCGGCGTTCCAGCGCATAGCTGTCCAGCGATTCATCCTGGGCCGCGGACTCGCCGTGCGCACTGATGTTAATGCGGCTCGGGTGGACGCCCGCGGCAAGGAACTGGTCACGAATAAACTGCACGCGACGCTCGGACAAGGCCTGGTTGTAGTCGGCGTCACCGCGCTCGTCGGCGAAACCGTCGAGCTGAATGTGAATGTCCGACATGCCGGCCAGCGTGCCTGCAAGCTGCGCGAGGCGGTCGCCGGTCGTGTCGGCCAGCACGGCCTCATCGGTACGGAACAGAAGGTCCATGGCGATGCCGGCCTGCAGCATGCTGACGAGTTCCGGGCGAGCGACGGTTTGCAGTCGCTCGACTTCACCGCTCAGTGCGTCGACGTCGTTCTCGAGTCGCACGACCGTGTTGGCCGAACTCGCCATCGACACTCTCAGGTTATCGATACGCTCGTTCTTCTGGTGCATGGTGTCGCCCACCTTGGCACCGATCGCAGCGCCAACGATAAGGCCGACAGGCCCGCCCGCGATCCCGCCGATCAGGGCACCCGAACCGACGCCGATCGATTCCTGTTTGGAGGGCTTGCCCGCGGCCTGTGACGGGACGGCGAACAAGATGGAAACTGCAGCGGTAATGGCAATAAGCGTGGTACGCATGTGAATGATCTCCTGGTTGCGGTCGCGGCCCGGTGGCCGGCTTCGGAGTTCATTACACGACCCAATAGCGGGCCGGATACGGCGCTATCGTGGAGAGCTGCCGATCAATTATGGCGAAAAGTGGCGCGCCTGCTCAGCTAACGATTGTCGTCGGTGAGGGCAACGAACGTGCCGCCGTTACGATCGCAGAGAACGCGCATGAGCGTGGCAAAGCGACTGGCCGAGCGAGGAATGTTGGTACCGCCGCGAAAGCCGCGCGGAAAACCGACACCATGAATGCGCACGCGGCGACTGCCGTCGGAACCCACACGATTGCGGCGGTCGATGGTGCCGACTACCTGGTCGATATTCATGTCGCCCGCGAAGTCGTCGCCAAAGACGTAGATACTGATTTTCTTGTCCGCCGCCCAGTAGGTTTCGATCGCTGCCTGGATACCGTCAACGGGGTTACTGTCACTCTGCGCAAACCACGTGCGCATGCGATTCACTATCGCCTGCCTGCGACCCGGGGAATCGGGAATCCAGCGGCCTGCGTAATCCGCAAACATGTACTGCCCGTCGTCGTTCATTACCTGGATACCCTTCACGACCGGGTATGCTTCCAGCGCTTCGCGAAGTTTGCGCTGCACGAGGCCCCAGTTGTAATTGATCATACTGTTCGAGGTATCGATGACAAAGATGATGTATTCACTGTCGACGGGTATACCGGCCACGGCGTCTTTGTCACTGCGCTCGTAGAACGGCAGCAGGCGTTTCATTTCCTCGGTCAGCCTCTGGCGGGCAACGCGCAGTTCACCTTCGTCGATCGTTGCCTCTTCTTCCTGCTTGCTGGCTTCGTATTGGCCGCGAATCTTGTTGAGGTCGCCCTGCAATTCCGCCAGCTCCAGCTTCGTTGAGGCTGCATCCTGGCTCACCAGCTTGAGCTCCCGATCCAGGATGACCGACTGGCCGCGGAGATTGAAGAGTTCTTCCTGCAACAACGCAATCAACTGTTCGAGGTTTTCCTCGGCCTCCTCGATGACCACAGGTTCGTAGATCTTGCTGAGGACGAGCAACAGGATGATCGCACCAAACCCGCAACAGATGCAGTCCAGGAACGACAGGCTGAATGCTTCGATATTTCGGCGTCGTCTTCTCATGGCAATTCCCTACGGCCAGTCCCGGCTGACGGTCAGGAAGGAACCCCTCGTCGACAGCGCCAGTGACCAGAATGAGATCGGTGCGCTGAAGTCCCCGTTCATGGGAAACAGCATGATATTGACGGGTACGCCCGGCGGTAGCTCGCGAACCGCGCGCGCAAACAGGTTTAGCCGTTCGCTCGCACCGATGCGCGTCTTGTCCGTGGTTGCTGCCTCCATGGTCGGCATGCCGTCAACCAGCAGGATGATATTGTCCGGTCGCGGCGACAGCGACTTGGCAACTGCGAATGCCGCGTGCATATTGGTGCCGTTCTTGGGTACCGTGCGCCGCAATACGCGCGTCGCCTCGACCAGCTGCTGACCATCGCCCGCCGTCAGCCATACGCCTTCGGTGCCCCGTATCACGGGTTCTGCAACGTTGTTGAACATGTAGATCTGGTACTGGTCTTCGGGCGAAAACTGCGAGGTCAGCCAGTTGACCGAGGCAATGACCTGGCGCCATTTCCGCGACCGCAGCTGCTCCTCTTCGGGGCGATTGCGCCGCAGTATGACCTTGTAGACCTCGTCACTCAGCATACTTGTGGAGCGGTCAACAAGAATGAGCGTACGTTCCCCGCCAAGGCGCAGCCCGGTCAGGTACTGACGATCACCGTCGCCTTTGAATTCAACCACCTGCTCGCCCGCCTGGTCCTGCTCTTGCTTGATGGCCAAAAGGCGCTTGACCTCTTCCTCGAGCGACTTGATGTCGGACTGCAGTTTTTCGACCCGCTCGATTTTCGCGAGCGTGTCATTGTCATACTTGTCCAGCTCTGCCTGCAGTTCCTGGATCAGCGCAATGATCTGCGCGATCTTGCTTTCAGCATCTTCTTTCTCGACCTCAAGCTTCTGCTTCGTATTGCGTGCCAGCGCCAGATTCTTCCGACCTTCGAGCACTTCAATCTCGAGGCGATTGGTTTCAGCCATCAGCTCGCTGGTGTCGTTCTCGGTGGTCGCA
>SHLT01000177.1 GCA_004282875.1 Chromatiales bacterium
TCAGTCAGCCTGCTCCAGCTTCTCGCTGGCCTCGAGCCATTCCCATTCCAGGGTTTCGATAGCGGCTCTTGCCTCGCCCTGCTCTCGCACGAGCTGGCCTACTTCATCCTTGCGGTCCGGATCCGTGTAGATCGACTCGTCCGCAAGACGCGTGTCGAGGTCGGCCAGCCTTGCGCGCTGTGCGGCAAGCTTCTTGTCCACATCATTTACCTTGTCCTGCAGCGGCTTCAGGCGTTGCCGGCGCTGCGCCTGTTCCTGGCGCTGCTGCTTCTTGTTCACGCTCTTCGCGGGGCTGTCCTGCCACTTGGCTGTCGCCTGCTCCGTTTCTTCTTCCTGCTCCCGAAGCCAGGCCGGGTACTCGTCGAGGCTGCGGTTGAAGCGGTCGACCTTGCCATCGTGGACGATAAGCAGTTCATCGCAGACGCTTCTCAAGAGATGACGATCATGGGAGATGACCACCAGCGCACCGGTGTACTCGATGAGTGCAACGCTCAGCGCCTGGCGCATCTCCAGGTCGAGATGGTTGGTCGGCTCATCGAGCAACAACAGGTTCGGCCCCTGCCGGATCATCAGCGCCAGCACCAGCCGCGCCTTTTCGCCGCCGGAGAACGGCGCTACCGGTTCGAAGATGCGGTCGCCACTGAAGCCGAAGCGGCCCAGGTAGTTGCGGTGGTCCTGCTCGCGATCGTCGGGCGCGTAGTCCCGCAGATGATCGATAGGACTGTGCTCCGGGCGCAGCAGCTCCAGCTGGTGCTGGGCGAAGTAACCGATCTTCGTGTCCTTGCTCAGCAGGCGCTCGCCCTTGAGCAGCGTACTCCCGGTTGAGAGACCTTTCACGAGCGTCGACTTGCCCGCGCCATTGACGCCGAGCAGGCCTACCCGGTCACCAGCCGACAGGTTCAGGTCGATCTTGTCGAGGATAACGTCATCGCCGTAGCCAACCGCCGCGTCGATGAGGCCGAGCAGGTGCTGCGGCTGTTTTTCGGGTTCAAAGAAATGAAAGCGGAACGGCGAGTCGACGTGCGCCGGCGCGATTTTCTCCATGCGTTCGAGCATTTTGAGCCGGCTCTGGGCCTGGCGCGCTTTCGACGCCTTGTAGCGAAAACGATCGACGTAGCTCTGAATGTGCTTGATCTCTTTCTGCTGCCGCGCGTACATCGCCTGTTGCTGCGCGAGCTGCTCGGCGCGCAGCGCCTCGAACTGGCTGTAGTTGCCGGTAAACAGAGTAATCGCCTCGTTCTCGATATGCGCAACGCGCGTGCAGACCTCGTCGAGGAAATCCCGGTCGTGCGAGACGACCAGCAGGATGCCTTCGTAAGCTTTCAGCCAGCGCTCGAGCCACAGAATCGCCGGCAGGTCGAGATGGTTGGTGGGCTCATCGAGCAGCAGGATGTCGGAGCGGCACATCAACGCGCGTGCGAGATTGAGGCGCATGCGCCAGCCGCCGGAAAACTCCTTGACGGGCTTGGTGTACTCGTCGGCCGAGAAGCCCAGGCCGTGCAGCAGCCGCGAGGCGCGCGACTCGGCCGTAAAGCCATCGATAGCCTCCATGCGTTCGTAGAGCAGGTGCAGGTCCGGTTGGTCGGCATCTGCTTCACCCTCGGCGATCTCAGACTGCACCGCGCGCAGTTCCTGGTCGCCGTCCATGACGTAGTCAACCGCGGAGCCGCTGCCGTGCGGGCTTTCCTGCGCAACGTGGGCGATGACGGCTTTCGGGTCCAGCACGAGCTCGCCATCGTCGGGCTCCAGTTCACCCAGGAGCATGGCGAACAGCGATGACTTGCCACAGCCGTTCGCGCCGATCACGCCCATGCGATGTCCGGCGTGTATCTGGAAGGTGGCGTTCTCGAACAGGACCTTGCGGCCACGACGCAGCGCGATATTGGTGAGGGCGAGCATGACCGGCGCGATTATAGGGTATTAGCGCACGCTCGCGCGCCTAGTCCGGGCCTTTCTCCACGAACACGAACTTGCCGTTGTCCAGCTGCTGCTCCCCGTCCCACCGGTACGCCACCAGTCGCCCACCGGATTTCGCTGCGACGCTATAGTCCAGGCAGGCGACATTGCTCGCCAGCAACGCCGGCTCGGAGTCCAGCCAGTAATGCCCGACAAACACCGGTGGCGCGTCGTGCGAATACTGGATGATGTGATCGGCGCCGATCGTATCCTCGGGAATATGGCTGCGCGCCGTCTCCGGGCCGAGGAACGCTTCCTGGTAGGTCGCCGCCTCGCCATCGAACCACCGCACCCGCACGTTATGCCGCGGGTTACCGTCCTTGTCGGGGAACGACCGGCCGTTGGGTAGCGCGACTTCCATGCCCTTGAGCAGCGTCTCCACGGCCTCGTACTCCTTGCTGCCCTTGCGAGATGCGGCAACCAGCAGGTCATCGTCGAGATACGCATTCACGCACGGGTGCGTCTCTTTGAGGAACTGCATGTGCTCGTCGTCCCAGCACGCGTGCACCACGCGAAGCCCCTCGACTTCCAGCCACAGGGGCAAGGTCCGGAACCACTCGATGGTCTCGCCGTAGTCCGATTTGCCTTCGAACGCTTCGAGGAACACTTCGTGTTGTTTGCGGTTCTTCTCGAAGTGCACACGCAGATGGCGATTGTGATCGTCCGGGTCCAGCGTGTAGTACGCGATGGCATTGAACTCGTGATTGCCCATCACGGACAATGCCGCGCCACTGTCGATCATCGGTCGAACGGTCTCCAGCACGCCCCGTTGGTCGGGACCGCGATCGATGAAGTCACCGAGGAAGATAACGCGCCGGTCCGGGTGCCGGTAGACACCGTCAACCTTCGAGTAGCCGAGCTCGCCGAGTAGCTCCATCAATTGCGCAGAATGGCCGTGAATGTCGCCGATCAAATCGTAGCTCAAGACTCCAACTCCCTGGGCGTCGCTGCCGGAGGAAATCCGGCGTAGGGTCGGAGGATACCCCAGGCGCACCTGCTATAGTCACCGACCTGCGTTTGCTCTGGCAAGTGAGAACCGCGTGAAAAAAATCGCACTATTGTTACTGCTGGTACTGGGCTGCCTCGCCGGCCTGATAGCGGCGTTTCCCGAAGACACGACGCGGCTGATGTTCGCAGCCGAGCGCAGTCGCGCCGGGCTCGAGTTGCGGTCGGCCGTCGTTGACGGCGAAACGTGGCACTACCTCGAGGGCGGTTCGCCCGACGCCCCGGTGCTCCTGCTTTTGCATGGCTTCGGTGGCGATAAAGACCACTGGACGCGGTTTTCTCAAACGCTGGTGCAGGATTACCGGGTCATTGCGCCGGACCTGCCGGGATTCGGTGACTCCGCACGGCACGCCGACTGGGACTACTCCCTGGCCCCGCAACGCGACCGGCTTGCACGCTTTGTCGCTACCCTGGAACTCAGCCCGCTGCACATCGGCGGCAATTCGATGGGCGGACACCTCGCCGCCCTGTATACCCACGCAAATCCGGAGCAAGTCCTGTCGCTCGTGCTGCTGAACAATGGCGGCATCGATGCACCCGGGCGCTCGGACATGGTACTGGCCGTTGGCCGCGGCGAAAACCCGCTGGTCATGAGCTCCCTCGACGACTTTGACCGGCTGCTGGCGTTCGCCTCCTACAAGAAACCTTTCATTCCATGGCCCGCAAAAGGCGTTCTCGCGAAGAAAATCTACGAGAACGCCGCCTTCAATCGCTATATCTTCACCGCGCTCAAGGACGACCGTTACGTGCCGCTGGAGCCGCTGCTCGGCGATATCGACCAGCCCGTCCTGATCATCTGGGGTGAATTCGATCGCGTACTCGACGTAAGTTCGATCGACGTCATGCAGCCGCTGTTGCCGCAGGCCGAGGTGATCGTCATGCCGGACACCGGCCACCTGCCGATGCTCGAGCGGCCGGCAGAAACCGCTGCGCTTTACCTGGAGTTCCTGGCGGGACTCTAAGGCGCCTCGAGCGCGAAGCGTTCGCGCAGGAAGTGTGCGATGCCCTCTTCGTCGTGGTGGCCTATGACCGCCGTCGCGGCCGACTTGATGCTGTCGTTGGCGTTGGCCGGCGCGTAGCTCTCATCGGCCATCTCGAACATGCTGAGGTCGTTGTCGCTGTCGCCGAAACAGATGACGCGGTCGAGGCCCAGCAGCCGCTTCATCTTCTTGATGGCGCCGCCTTTGCTGGC
>SHLT01000010.1 GCA_004282875.1 Chromatiales bacterium
ACCCGCGGCACTACGGGAATGGTATTTGAACGCAGGGGGGCCAAGACATGACCACTGTAGACGGAAGACATGAGCTCGATCGTGAAGCTGAGCGGCTCGCCTATAAACCGCCCGAGATTCGCCACGACAAACAGGGCGACTTGGGTGACAAGGAACGCATCGATGCGGCGATGTACAACTTCCTCAAGAACTTCAATACGCAGACCGCCTCGTACCTGGACGGCTGCCTGCATTGCGGCATGTGCGCCGACGCCTGTCATTTTCACGTGCGCACGGACGATCCGCGTTATACGCCGATCTGGAAGATCGAACTCTTCAAACGAACGTACAAACGCAATGTCGGCCCGTTCGCATTCTTCTATCGGATGCTGGGCCTGAAGCGCCAGGTTACGATCAAGGATCTCGAGGAATGGCAACACCTGCTGTATGACAGCTGCACGGTCTGCGGTCGTTGCTCGCTCGTGTGTCCGATGGGCATCGATATCGCAGGCCTGGTTTCCATGGCTCGCCACGGCATGTTCAAAGCCGGCCTGATTCCGCATGAGCTTCACGAGGTCGCGAAGACGGCGGCCGAAACCGGCAGCCCACTCGGGATTTCCGGAGAGAAGTTCGCGGAGCGCGCGGACTGGATGGGGGACGAGCATGACGTCGAGATACCCATGGATGTAGAGCAAGCCGACGTCCTCGCCGTCATGTCATCCATCGAGATCAACAAGTATCCCGAGTCGATGGCAGCAACGGCAAAGATTCTAAACGCTGCCGGCGAAAGCTGGACCTTCAGGACGGACGGCTTCGAGGCCACCAACTTCGGCATGCTTTCGGGCAATCCCAATTGGCAGAAAGAATCGACGATGAAGATCATCAATGCGGCCGTGAAGATTGGCGCCAAGACCGTGGTCCTCCCGGAGTGCGGACACGCCTACATGGCGCTGCGCTGGATGGGCGCCAACATGTATGGCAAACCATTGCCCTTCAAGGTGCTGCATATTTCCGAGTACATGGCCGATGCATTGAATACCGGCAAGATCAAGGTGAAGAAGGTCGACAAGAGCGTGACCTACCACGATCCCTGCCAGGTTTCTCGTCGCGGCGGCGCCACCCAGGCGGCCCGCGACGTCATCAAGCACCTTGGCGTCGATTTCCGTGAGATGGAGTATGGCGGCGACTACAACTGGTGCTGCGGCGGTGGCGGCGGCGTAGTCACGATCAAGCGCGCCGACCCGCTGAGACACCGGGTCTTCAAGCTGAAGATGGACCAGGTCGAAAAGACGGAAGCCGACGAGTTGTTGTCGAGCTGCGCCAACTGTCGGCAGAGCTTCGACGACTCCCAGGAACACTTCAACTGGGATTACACAATGGGCAGCCTCATGGAAATGGTTGCCGAAAACCTTGAGGAGGGCAAACAATGAGCTCTCGAATTGTAGTAGATCCCGTCACGCGCATCGAAGGGCACCTCCGTATCGAAGCGCAAATGGATGGCAACCAGATCGGCCAGGCCTATTCGTCGGGCACGATGGTACGCGGCATCGAGATCATTCTTCAGGATCGTGACCCTCGCGATGCTTGGGCGTTCGCGCAGCGCATTTGTGGCGTATGCACGCTCGTGCACGGCGTGGCATCGATCCGCTCGGTCGAAAACGCGGTCGGCGCCAAAATTCCGCCGAACGCGGAGCTCATTCGCAACCTGATGATCGGCGCACAGTACATCCACGACCATGTCATGCATTTCTATCATCTGCATGCACTGGACTGGGTAGATGTCGTATCCGCGCTGAGCGCCGACCCGAAGGCTACGGCCGCGCTGGCACAGTCTCTGAGCAGCTACCCACGTTCGTCGGAAGGCTACTTCCGCGACGTGCAAAAGAAGGTCAGGGACTTCGTCGAAGCCGGCCAGCTCGGCATCTTTGCCAAGGCGTACTGGGGACACCCCGAGTACAAGCTGCCGGCAGAAGCCAATCTCATGGCGGTTGCGCATTATCTTGATGCCCTCGAATGGCAACGCGATGTTGCACGGCTGCATGCGATTTTCGGTGGCAAGAACCCGCACCCGAACTTCGTGGTCGGCGGCGTACCCTGCCCCATCGACCTGAACTCCGACTCCGCGATCAACTCGAAGCGGCTGTCCGAAGTACAGGACATCATCAACAGGATGAAGGCCTTCGTTGAGCAGGTTTATGTGCCGGATACGATCGCGATCGCGAGTTTCTACAAGGACTGGTTCTATCGCGGCGAAGGTCTGGGCAATTTCATGTGCTTCGGCGACCTGCCGGGCACCAGCATGGACGATCCGGATTCCTTCCTGTTCCCGCGTGGCGCCATCCTGAATCGCGATATCTCGACGATTCACGAGATCGACTTTACCGATCAGGACGGCATCCAGGAATTCGTATCCAGTTCCTGGTACGACTACAGCGGCGGCAAGGAAGTAGGCCTGCATCCGTGGATGGGTGAAACGAACCTGAACTACACGGGTCCGCAACCTCCCTACGACCAGCTCGACGTACAGCAGGGTTACTCCTGGCTGAAATCGCCGCGTTGGAAAGGCAACGCAATGGAAGTCGGTCCGCTGGCACGCGTCCTCATGCTGTACGCGAAGGGCCACGACCTGACACAACATCTCGTCAACAGCACCCTGCAGCAACTCGAACTGCCGACTCGCGCCCTGTTCTCGACGCTCGGCCGCACCGCGGCGCGTACGCTCGAAACAGCAGTGCTCGCAGACGGCATGCAGGGCTGGCTCGATTCGCTCATCGGCAACATCAAGGCCGGCGACACGAAGACCTTCGACGAGACTTTGTGGGAACCCGAGAGCTGGCCGAAACAGTGCAAGGGCGTCGGTGTCATGGAAGCGCCGCGCGGTGCGCTGTCACACTGGGTCGTTATCGAAGACGGCAAGATCGCCAACTACCAGGCGATCGTCCCGAGCACCTGGAACGCGGGCCCTCGCGACCCGAACGGTCAACCGGGTGCTTACGAAGCTGCCCTTGAAGACGCGCACGTTATGCACGATGCCGAGCAACCGCTGGAGATCCTGCGCACGATACACAGCTTCGATCCGTGTATTGCCTGCGCCGTGCACGTCACGGACCCAGAGGGCGAGGAACTGGTACAGGTTGCGGTGCGCTAGGACGCGCGCAGCGTTTGTCGCTCAACCTGAACGGGGCCGGACGCAGGATGCGCCCGGCCCTTACTTTGTCTGGAGCGATTCCGACTCAGCGTAGAACATCGGACCGCCACGCCAGGCCGGGAAGCCGTAGCCGTACACATAGACGACATCAATGTCACCGGAGCGCTGTGCGATGCCCTCTTCGAGGATCTTTCGGCCTTCATCGACCAGTGCGCCAATCAAGCGGTTCACGATCTCCTCGTCGCTGATTTCTCGACGTTCGATATTCAGTTCGGCCGCTGCGTTCTTGATGACCTCGTGAACGACAGGATCCGGGGTGGGCCGGCGATTGTCATCATAGGTGTAGAAACCGGCGCCGGATTTCTGTCCCAGGCGTCCCGCTTCGACCAGCAGGTCAGGCACCCGATACGTTGCGGGATCGCCCTTCTGCTCATCGCTGAGCGCCTGCCTGGCCTTGTAGCCGACATCGAGACCCGCAAGGTCGAATACGCGCAGCGGCCCCATCGCCATTCCCCAGTTTTCCATCGCGCCATCGACCTGCTCCGGCGTCGCGCCCTCGAGCAACAGCAACTGCGACTGCTGCCCGTAGGGCTGCAACATGCGGTTGCCAATAAAGCCGTAGCACACACCGGAAACGACCGGCACTTTCCGAATCTGTTTTGCAAGCTTCATGCACGTCGCAAGCACATCGTCGGCTGTCTTGTCGCCACGTACCACCTCGAGCAACTTCATGATGTGAGCCGGACTGAAGAAGTGCGTACCAACGACGTCTTCGGGGCAGGAGGTCGCCGCCGCTATGGCATCGACATCCTGGTAGGACGTATTCGTGGCGAGTATCGCACCGGGCTTACACACGCCATCGAGCTTCGCGAAGATCTCCTTTTTCAGGTTCGGATCTTCAAAGACTGCCTCGATCACCATGTCGACCTCGGCCAGCGATGCATACTCGGTTGAACCGCCGATCAACGCACGACAGGCCGACGCCTTCTCCTCGCTCAATTTGCCACGCTTCACGCTGCCGGCATAGTTGCGCTCGATTATCGACATGCCGCGCTCCAGCGCCTCGTCGCTTATTTCAATCAATGTCACCGGAATGCCTGCATTCGCGAAACTCATCGCGATGCCGCCGCCCATGGTGCCGCCACCTATGATCCCAACGCTCTCCACCGGGCGTGTGGCCGTGTTGGCAGCCAGCCCTTCAACTCGCGAGGCCTGCCGCTCCGCGAAGAAGAAATGACGCAATGCAGCGGACTGGTCGCCACTCATCAACTTGACGAAATTCTCACGCTCGACCTTGAGTCCATCCTCGAACGGCAGCGTAGCTGCAGCCTCTATGCAATCGACAATTGCCAGCGGCGCAGTCTGTCCCCGGGCCTTCTTGCCCAGGAGCTTGCGCGCGTCGTCGAATACGCCTGTCTCATGCTTGGGCACCGCCTGCTCCGAGGTTCGCCGAGGCTGGGCGTCCGCGGCCAGCAATTCCGTGGCCCAGGCAATGGCACCTTCTGCCAGATCGCCGTCAACAATTTTGTCCACAAGGCCAAGCGCTTGTGCCTTTGCTGCGGCGATCGGCGCCTCGGAAGTCATGAGTTCGAGGGCTGCTTCGACACCGGCGAGTCGCGGCGTGCGTTGCGTGCCTCCGGCGCCGGGCAGCAGCCCGAGCTTCACCTCTGGCAGACCTACCCTGGCGCTCGCGACGGCGCAGCGATAGTGGGCCGACAGCGCCACTTCAAACCCCCCGCCGAGCGCCGTGCCATGGAGGGCGGCGATCACAGGCTTGGCCGTTGCCTCAATCCGATTGACGATGTCCGGCAACATTGGCTCCTGCATCGGCTTGCCGAACTCGGAGATATCCGCGCCGGCAATAAACGTCCGTCCGGCACAGATGATCAGGATAGCTCGCGAGTCGTCCTGGTCAGCCAGGTCCAGCGCATCCATGAGGCCCTGCCGCACGGCATGCGAGAGCGCATTTACCGGCGGGTTATCGACTGTTATGACGCCAATCGCGTCCGTAAGTCTGTAATTAACCGGGGATGACATGCGGGGCTCCTTTGCAAATGACGACGCACTCTGTATCGTTATTAGCCACTATGTATCGGCAACTCACAGATCAAGCGGAACGATACCTGAAATCGCTGTATCAGCAGGACGATATCGCAGGCCAGCTAAAACGCAAGCTCGCTGATTTGATGGCCCGTGGAGAGGCCAATGCCGACGCCGCCTGCCGGGCCCTGAAATTGAGTCGCCGCACCTTGCAAAGGCGCCTCAAAGCCGAGAAAACCAGCTTCCAGTCCATCCTCAAGGAAGTTCGTGCGGAACTCGCGATCAACTACCTGAAAGATGCCCGTCTCAGGTCGCTGGAGATTGCCATGCTGCTGGGTTACTCGAATATTTCGTCGTTCACAACGGCCTTCAAGTCCTGGTACGACATCCCTCCGGCGGAATACCGTCAGAAATTCCTGGCGCTCCGCTAGGCCCCCTATCCATAGCCGAAAAAGGACAGGTTTAACGACGCAAGTCAGCAACCTGCGGGCGGCGATTTAGGCTATTATCCGCGGCTGGCCAATAGAGGACAGTTCATGCTCGAGAAGCTCCAGTTCTATATCGATGGGCAGTGGGTCGACCCGGTCGAGCCACGCACCATGGATGTCGTCAATCCCGCGACCGAAGAGATCTATGGCCGCATCAGCATCGGCTCTGCCGCGGATGTAGACATCGCCGTCGCGGCCGCCGGCCGCGCCTTCGAAACGTTTTCCCGAACAACACGAGAGGAACGGGTCGACTTATTGCAGGCCATCCTCGGCGAATTTTCGAAGCGCCATGACGAGGTTGCCGAGGCCATCATGGACGAAATGGGCGCGCCCTGGGATCTTGCCAGGAATGCGCAGGCGGCCAGCGGCCCGCAGCATTTCAAGGCCGCGCTGAAAGCCCTCAAAACCTACGAATTCGAGGAACGTATCGGCACGACCAACGTCGTCCGGGAACCTATCGGGGTCTGCGGCTTGATAACGCCCTGGAACTGGCCGATGAACCAGATCGCGGTAAAAGTCGCGCCAGCCCTGGCCGCCGGCTGCACAATGGTCCTGAAGCCCAGCGAAATTGCGCCATTCGACGCGATGTTGTTCGCCGAGATCCTGCACGACGCCGGGGTGCCTGCCGGCGTGTTTAATCTCGTCAATGGCGACGGACCGGGCGTGGGCAGCGCGCTGTCGGGCCATCGTGATATTGCCATGGTGTCGTTCACCGGTTCGACGCGCGCCGGGGTGCTCGTAGCCCAGAACGCGGCGCCAACAGTGAAGCGCGTGGCACAGGAACTGGGCGGCAAGTCAGCCAACATCATTTGTGACGATGAGCGCTTCGAGAAAGCCGTCGCGTCCGGCGCCAGCGACATGTTTGAGAACACGGGCCAGTCCTGTGACGCACCATCACGCATGCTGGTCCCGCGTCATCGTCTCGAGGAGGCGGCGGCGATCGCAGCCGACGTCGCGGCGCAGACCCGGGTGGGCAACCCACGCGATGAGGGTGTCAACGTCGGCCCGGTGGTGTCCGATGTGCAATGGAACAAGATCCAGGGGCTTATCCAGGCCGGTATCGACGAGGGAGCGACCCTGGCCGCCGGCGGCACAGGACGACCCGAGGGCATCGAAAAAGGCTATTTCGTGAAACCTACGGTGTTCGCGAATGTCTCTAATGACATGACAATCGCCCGCGAGGAAATCTTTGGCCCGGTCCTGTCGATCCTGCCTTACGACGACGAGGATGACGCGATACGGATTGCCAATGACACCCCATACGGGCTATCGGGCTACGTGTCCTGCGAGGACCTCGACAAGGCGCGTAGCATTGCGGCCCGTATGCGCACGGGCATGGTACATATCAATGGTGCCTGGCTTGATGCGGCCGCGCCGTTCGGCGGCTATAAACAATCCGGGAATGGTCGCGAGTGGGGCCATCACGGAATCGATGAATTCCTCGAACTGAAGTCGGTCTACGGCTACGAGAAGAGAAAGAAATAATGAAACGGACTTTTTTGCTGCTTGCGTGCGTGAGCACACTGCTGTTGGCAGCCTGCACCAGCGATTCGCAACTGCCCGACCCAACCGGCAAGGGTGTGATTCGCGCAATCAATGCAATCCCCGGCGCGCCCGAAATCGGCTTCCTCATCGAGGAATTTCCGCTGGGCGGCATGGTCTACAAAGCTTCCTCGGCGCCGGTAGACTACGACGATTTCAGCTACGACTTTAGTTTCGAGATCCTGAACCCGGGCGATACTGATTTCACGCGCATCGCCACGGAAACGCTGCAGGTCGAGGCCGACCGCGATCACATCTTCCTGTTGACAGGCGATGTCAATGCGCCAACCATAACGGTATGGAATGGCGACGTTCGGACATTCGATGCCGCTGATACCGTTCTTGAAGCGCGTTTCTCCCACGCGAGCACCACGCTTGGCGCCGTCGACGTCTATTTCGATGCTCCGGGGACGGTCCCGGGTACCAACCCACCAGCCGCAACCTTATCGTTTGGCGAAATATCGCCTCCCGCGGATTATGAGGCCGGCCCTTACGTCCTGACCGTGACGGACGCGGGTGATCCAGGCACGGTGCATTTTGCGTCGAATGAGGCCACACTCCTTGCGCAATTTGCGCATGTCATTACGGTGTTTGACGGCGACGAAAACGATGTGTCGCCGATTCATGTCCGTTCGATGACCTCGGTTGGCAACCCCTTGGTCTTTTCGGAGGCTGGTTCTCCGCCGCAGCTTCGCTTTATACACAGCGCCAGCACGCTCGAAACCGTCGATGTCTACGACGATGACCTGCTCACCAGCCTGGTCTTCGGTAGCCTTGCGTTCAAGAGCACAACGGGATACCTCGACACGCTGACCGAAGCCCGAACTTTCTATTTCACGCCGGCCGACAGTATCGCAACGACACTTTTTGATCAGGAAATTTCCGCGCCGCTGGAGGGCAGCTTTGTCGACGTCTACCTGCTCGGCGATACCGACAACTGGTTGGGCGTTCGCTTTCCGTCGGACAGACAGCGAGTTTCGAACGCGTTCAGGTTGCGGTCGTTTCCGGCTGCGCTGAATCACGCCTTGTACGATGTCTACCTGACCGATCGCGATGTCCCACTCGCTGACGAAGATACGGGCGTATTGTTCAACATAGGGTACGGATTTGTGGCACCCACAATAACCCTCGGTGCCGGGGAGTTTGATCTGTATATCACGGCACAAGGCGAGAAAACGATTATCGCGGGACCCTATCCGATAGACGCGGTGCTCGGAGAAATCGTAGAACTGCTGATCGTCGACACGGTCGATCCGGCAACCGCCGAGATCGTCGACATTACGGCGCCGTAGGCGCATCCTCGTGAATACGGCTGAGCGCTACTTCGCGTTCGGCCGTATCCATACGCGCCAGCGGTAGCCGCATCATCGCCTCGATCCTCGCACGAAGCCGCTTGTAGGCACTGTCGAAATCGCCGTCGGCCGCCGGGTCCGGTATTCCCCAGTGCACGGTGATCGGTGCTCCTTGCCAGACCGGACAGGCCTCGCCAGCCGCGTTGTCACAGACCGTGATCACAATATCGATTGCAGGTGCATTGAAGCCAGAGAACTGGTCCCAGGATTTCGAAGCGAGACCCGCTGTCGGATGGCCCTTCTCCCGGAGCTGTTGAATGGCGCCCGGATTGACCTGCCCGACCGGGTGGCTGCCCGCGCTGCAGGCACGATATTCACCCCCACCGAGTTCATTGATCAGGACTTCGCCGAGAATACTGCGGGCTGAGTTGCCCGTGCACAAAACCAGTACTTGAATTGTCATAGGACGGATCTTAACTTGCCGGCGCGAATCCCGCAGCCGGGCTGTCCGGGCAATGCCGGCGACTCAGGATGCTGTCGCGGCTTCCACGTATGCCGCACGATCGTTGGCAGCCTCTTCCGCGGGAATCGACTTTGCCGAGTACATGGCGTCGTCCGCAACACTCAGCAAGTGCCAGAGTTCTTCGCCATGCTTCGGCATCAGGGCAATGCCAACGCTCGCCGTGCACATAATTTCCTGCCCCTGGATGATGTAGGCCTCCGAGGCCGTCTGGACCAGGCGTTCGGCGATATGCTTGACGTCGTCCACACCGACACCCGGCAGGACGATAGCGAACTCATCACCACCCAGTCGGCCAAGAACATCTTCAGGTCGCAGGCAGAACTCGAGGCGATGCCCGAATGCCTTGAGCAATGCGTCGCCGGCCTGATGGCCAAAGCGATCGTTGATGGACTTGAATTGATTGAGGTCCAGGTACAACACCGCGCCAACATTCGTTTGCCGAATGCACGCCAGTCCTTCCTGCTCGAAGCCACGACGATTCAGGACCCCGGTCAGAGGGTCACGAAGTGCATCAGCCATCATCTTGTCTTCATTGCGCTTGCGCTGAGTAATATCGATCAGCGTGACAGAAAAGTCTTCACCCACCGGTTCGGCGACGATACGCAGCCAACTTTCGTCTTCAAGCGTCTCGCTGGTCACTTCGAAACTGATTTGCGACTCTCGCTGGTCCGCCGCCGTGAAATGCTGCAGCAGGCGCTCCGGGTCGAGCTGCTCGAGCTTATCGAGCGGCATGCCGACCAATGTGCCCTGCTCGTCGCCGGCATACGCTTCGGCAGCACGATTGGCGAATACGCAGCGATATTTCTGATCAGGGTCGCTCTTGTCGCGGGCGAAGCGCAGGATGCCGTTCGATGATGTCTCAATCAGGGTTCGCACCAAGTGTTCACTGTCGGCGAGTTGACTAAGCGCGCGACGGCGCTCGGTTACGTCGCGACAAACGACGACCATGCCGAGGTTCTGTCCTTTTCTTCCCGTCAATGGCCCGACGCTCACCTCATACACAATGCTTGTATCCATGCGCAGCGTTTGCGTCAGGTCGAGATCCTTCGCTTGTTCGAGAATAGCCTGGGCTTCGGGGAAATCCTCCCAGAGCCTGCCCCCGATCAGTTCGCGCTCGGATTTTTGAAGTAATTCCTGTGCTGCCTTGTTCGCGCAAATTATGCGTTGCTCGGTGTCGAGGACACAGATCGGGTCGCGGACATGATCAAACAGAGTCCCGTAAGCCAGCGGGTTAAAATCATACACTCGCAGCGCCAGGCTCGCGTACGCCAGGACCGGCCACATTCCAGCCAATGACATCGCGGTAAACGGAAACTCGGGCGAGCCCATGCCGAGAAAATTATTGGCAATGCTGACCGAGTACGGGACCAGCATGCACACCAGCAGTAGCATAATTGTTCTGCGATGTGCCCGCGCGATGGTCGGCAAACGGGCGATCATACCGAGCGCGGCATAGGCCATCAGGCCGTAGTTGAATGGCTTGGAAAACTGCGTATACCAGTAGTGTTCCGTGATGTCGGTGAAAGCCGGAACGTCGCTTGTCTCCTGGATGGCCCAGATCGTGTGGTGCAGGTGGTGCAGGAGGTTCGTCAGTGCGAGCCCGCCGGTCACCAAGGGAATGGCACCCAGAATCAACACGAGCCACCAGTTCGGCGATCCAATCGTGTACTCGCGATAGATCATGTAAAAGACAAGCGCAAGAAACCCGGCCGAAGAAATGCTCAGGAAGCGCCCGATCCCGTACATGACCGGATCGGCAGTGCCGTAGGAAAATGCTGCGCCGCCAATCATTCCCGCAACCAGGAGCAGGAAGATGCTGACTTTGTTGTTCGGGTTGTGCGGAGCCGATCGAGCTACACGCACAGCAAGCACCGCATACGCAATGGCGGCGACTGCCAAAAATGGCTGTACGAACAGATTCAGCGACAACATAATCGCCATGCTATCGAGGACCGGCACAACATAATGCGACCTGTGCCGCATTCCGAAAGACGCAGCGTGAATCAGGTCACAAAATGGCGCTCAGGCCGCGTAATTAAAGGCCTTCAGCGGTATCCGCTATCAGCGTGTCGACAACCGATTTCAGGCTGTCCTCGACGCTCGCCCCGGAGGCACGTTCAAGATCGAAGTCCCTGAGTTGGCGGTGGGCACTGGTGCCTCGGGACAGGATGTCGTGTATGCCCTTGATCTCTTTTTCGCAGTGCAGCGCCTTCGCGTCCTCGGAAATTAGCGAACACAATTCACCGATCAGTTCCTCGAACGCCACAACCTCTCCTTTCGCGAGATCGATAAGACCCTCGTCGAAGCTGTAGCGCATGGCGCGCCAACGATTCTCGCGAATCAGCATCGGCGTATACAGGCGCCAGCGCTGATTGCGCGTACGCAGGCGATACAACATGCGCATGATGCACGCGAGTAGGGCCGTCAGCGCCACCGTGTCGTCAAGTCTCGTACACACATCCATGATGCGCGTTTCGAGTGTCGGGAATCGACCGCTGGGGCGCAGGTCCCACCAGATTCGCGTCGAATCGTCGATCAGGCCTGCGTCCTGGAGAATGCTGACATGCCGCTCATACTCCGCCCAGCTCGCAAATCGTTCGGGCACACCTGTGCGCGGCAAGGCATCAAATATAGTCAGCCGGTAACTCTTTAGGCCGGTGTCCCTGCCCAACCAGAATGGCGAGGAACAGGACAGCGCTAGCAAATGCGGCAGGAAGTACGACATCTGGTTCATGAGATCGATGCGCAATTCGTCATTGTCTATCCCGACATGCACGTGCATACCGCAAATTACGAGACGGCGCGCAGCACCCTGCATCTCGTGCGTCAACTGATCGTAACGATCTTTTTCTGTGTGCTTCTGATCCGTCCACGACGAGAACGGATGGGTTGATGCGGCAATCGGCGCAAGACCGTGGTTATTCGCAACCTCAATGACATTGCTTCTCAGACGCGCGAGGTCTTCATGCGCCTCCTGAATATTGCGGCAGACCTTGGTGCCGATCTCAATCTGTGACCGCAATAGTTCGGACGTGACCTGCGGGCCACATTTCTCCTCGGCTTCGGCCATCAGCGTTTCCGGTGGATCGATGACGAGCGCGCGCGTCTCTTTATCGACCAGCAGGTATTCTTCTTCTACGCCAAGCGTGAATGACGGCTCGTTGATCCCCATCCCCAGCCCCTTCTTCTCATGAGTCACTACGCAGTGATACGCCTACCCTTCATTTCCAGACGTTCAGGAATGGACGCGATAATGCTGTGCATTACTTTCGCGACTTCGGCCACACCGACTGCGTCGTCAATGAGGTCTTGCCGAATTTCGATTCCGATATGCGGCAAGCCGTGTTCCTCGGCATGGTGGTCAATTGTAAAGTCCTGGGGTGCCTTGCCCGAATACGGCTCGTTGTCACCGACCTTGTATCCGGCGTCGCGCAATCCCTCCAGGAAAACTACGCGCGTCTTTTCGTCCTTGTCCCAGAGCACGCCCATCTCCCAGGCGCGGGATTCGCCATTCAGGACCGGCGTGAAACTGTGGATCGAAATGAATGCCGGCGGCGGACCCGCTTTTGCCAGGCGCTGTACCTGCTCGTCAACCGCGCAATGATAAGGCCAGTACAGAGCACTCGCGCGCAAGTCCTTGTCGGCCTGCCGCAGGTTGCGGTTCCCGGGCACAAGGATGCCGTCGCCGTATTGGAGAAATGCGCTCGGATCCATGAGCTCGCGATTGCAATCAACAACCAGGCGAGAATAATTATGTACAACCGCCGTAACGCCCAGGCTTTGTGCGAGACTTTCGGTTAGCGGGCCGGCACCGATGTCGACGGCAAGATGGCAGCGCCGGGCAAATGGGTCGAGACCCATATCGCCAAGCGATTCGGGAAAACGGTGGCTGGCGTGGTCGCAGACGAGCAAAATTGGCAGCTCGGCCAATGGGTTTAGTACCCGAAACGGCCCCGGTTCGTTGGGCGATAACAACGCATGGACGATGCCGGCGTGGGACTCTCGTGTCATTCCTTGGTCTGCGAATTGCCTGATTGCTCTCCAGTGTACCGAAACCGGCCGCTGACGCCACCCGTGGCATGTGCGGATGCGCTTCAGGCCAGGCGTTTGGAGTCGGGGAATGCGGCCCAGGGCTCGAACGACGCGACCGACTCCGGACGGGCGATATAGTAGCCTTGTGCGAACTCGACGCCGAGTGAACCCAGCTTGTCGAGTACTTTTCGATTTTCCACCCGCTCCGCGATTGTCTCGATCCCCATCGCGCTGCCTACCTGGTGGATCGCCTTGACCATGCTCTCGTCCACGCTGTCCTCGGCGACGTTGCTGATGAAGTGGCCGTCGATCTTGAGGTAGTCGACCGGCAGGTTTTTCAGATACGTAAACGACGACAGCCCGCTGCCGAAGTCGTCCAGGGAGAATTTACAGCCGAGCTTCTTAATGCTTTTCATGAAGTGCACAACGCGCGCCAGGTTCGAAATTGCCGCGGTCTCGGTAATCTCAAAGCAGATCGCACCAGGCGGCAATTCCTGCTTCTCCAGCTCGTCTATTACAAAATCCAGGAACCGATCCTCGCTCAGCGATGTCCCGGAGAGATTGATAGCCAGAGTGTAATTTGCGCTCTCGCCTTCACTGCGGTCCGCCAGCTTCGACAGTGCTTCGTGGATGACCCAGCGATCGAGCGTCGGCATCAGGTTGTAGCGCTCGGCGGCTGGTATGAACTGATTCGGGCCGACAAGATTCCCGTCCTCATCTCGCATGCGCAGCAGCAGCTCGTAGTGCCCGCAGCGCGCTGCATCATCCTGGCCAATACCGATAATCGGCTGGAAAAAGAGTTCCAGGCGATCTTCGTCCACGGCGCTGGTAATTCTCGACACCCACTTCATTTCCTCGTGGCGCATTGAGGCGTCGCTGTCGCGGTAGAAATGCACCTGGTTGCGTCCCATGTCTTTGGCCGAGTAACACGCCACGTCGGCCGAACTCATGAGACCCGCTACGTCAGCGTTCTCACTTGTGACGAGGACGAGACCAATCGAGCAACGAACCGTCGTGAACGAGCCCTGCCATTCAAATCGATAGCCTTCGATCGAACCGCGGATAGCCTCGGCCACCTCGATTGCGCGCTCCTCATCGCAGCGCTCCAGCAGAATCCCGAACTCATCGCCACCCAGGCGGGCAAGGATATCCGTCGATCGGATTTTTGTCTGAATCTGCTCGGAAAGCTGACACAAGAGGGCATCCCCTGCCGTGTGCCCAAACGTGTCATTGACGACCTTGAACTGGTCCAGATCGACATACAGCAGCGCATGCGTTTCTTCGCAGTTGTGCAGAATGCTTTCGATAGCCGTCGTGAGACGATTTTCGAATTCGCGGCGATTGAGCAAGCCTGTCAGCGTATCGTGAGCGGCCTGATAGCTAAGCTGGCGGAACAGACGCGAATCCCTGCTAACGTCGTGAAATACCATGACGGAGCCGATGATGTTGCCAATACGGTCCCGAATGGGCGCCGCCGAATCCTGAATAGGTACCTCATCCCCGTTCTTGGTAACCAGGACCGAGTTCTCCGGCAACGTGATCGTGCGCCCCTCTTTCAGGCAGCGCACGACAGGGTTCTCACAGCTTGCACGCGTATGCTCGTTGATAATCATCATCAGATCCTGAACGGGCGTACCGCGTGCTGAGCGCATGTCCCAGCCGGTCAGGTCCTGTGCGACCGGGTTGATATAGTCGACATTGCCGTCGGCGTCGGTGGTTATGACCCCATCGCCAATAGACTGCAGCGTGACCTGCGCACGTTCCTTTTCTTCAAATATTCGGGTTTCCGCTCGTTTGCGCTCCGTGATATCGGTGATCGTTCCCTCATGGGCAACGACCTTGCCGTCCTCATCGTAAATGGCGCGGGAGTTTTCCAGCGCAACGAGTGTTGAACCGTCCTTGCGTCGCAGCCGGTATTCGAAATTCTTGACGACCCCTTCGGCCTCGAGTCGTGCGAAGACACGCTCGCGATCAATGGGGTTCACATACAGTACGGTTGTTTGTCCCGCCGCTTTCAGGTCCTCGACATCGTCGAAACCCAGCATCTCGACCAGTGCCGGGTTCGCCGCGATGATGTCTCCGTCGCGCGAAGCAATATAGACGCCGTCGACGACGTTCTCGAACAGGCCACGATAGCGAGTCTCACTATTGCGCAAACGATCTTCATCAAGCTGGCGTTTGATTGCGATTCCCGCGAGCCTGGCCATCCGGCCCAGCCTGTCCAGTTCATCCGTACTGGGCGCGCGCGCTTCCTCAACGTAAACGTCCAGCGTACCGATTACACGGCCGGCCGCCCCGAACACCAGAAACGACCAGACGGCCTGCAATTTGTTGTGGGCCGCTTCGCGATTGGCATCACGCCAGGCCGGGTCGTCGCTGATGCTCGTCGTGATGCGGTCCTGCATGTGATGAACGGCAGATCCACAGGTCGGACTATCGGCGCCGACTTTTATGAAATCGAGACATACCTTGAACTGCTCGGGCAGACCTGGCGCCTGCGCCACAGACAATGTTCGGTTTCCCTTATCGAGATTCATGATGACGACATGGAAGCCGTCACCAATGTTCTCGGCGAACCGGCAGATCGCACGCAGTGTCCGGTCATGAGGCGTACTCGACGCGATCATTTCCAGAATTTTGTTTTGCGCATTGGCGAGCGACTCGTCCCGCTTGCGCTCTTCAATATCGGTAACGCTGACACGCAGCAGACGCCGGTCATTAGACGGCAGCTTGCTGAACCGAACCTCGCACGGAATGCGCCGCCCGGTGGAATCCTGATGCATCCACTCAAAGGTCGGATGCTCGCCATTCAGGGCAGCGTCTACGTAGCCGCGGCGCACGCCGAAAGAAGGCGTGCCGTCCGGCTGTGTCTTGGGGCTAATCGCATCCGGACCCACCGTCATCAGGCGAGGCCGCGAGAGATTGAACAATGTGCACGCCTTGTCGTTCACATCGACGAACTTGTTGCTATCGATATCAAACACAATGATCGCTTCCGGTGCATTCTCAACGAGCGCGCGATAACGCTCCTCGTTTTCCCGTAAGGCGACTTCAGCCCGATGTCGATCGGAAACGTCGCGCATGCTTATGACATAGACATTGCCGCCAAATGCCTCGATCGCGCTCGCATTGATCTCCGCATTGAATGTCTCACCGTCGAGGCGCTGGGCGATGACTTCGCCGCATTGAAGTTCGATATTGGTGTCGTCCAGGCTCGTCATGAAGGGCTTGAGGTAGTCTGCAGCAGAAAAACCGGCGGCGTCCGGCAACACGGTATCGAGATGCGCGCCGACCAGGTCGCGGCTCGGTCGACCGAAATAGCGGGAGCACACCTTGTTGCAGTTGCGAATGACGCCTTCGCTGTCGACGGACATCAACGCATCCGTCACGCTGTCGAAGATCGCCTCTATCGGAGTCTGGGTCTGCGAATGGAGCGACTGGGCCTCGAGCGACTGGGTGATCGTCGCCTCCATTTTGTCATAATGCTCGTCGATCAACTTGAGCAGGTCGGCGAAGTCGGGCTTGGTATCCTCCGACTCTTCCGTTGCCGCTCTGATTTTTTCCCTGAGATCGCTGTGCATTAGCCAGTTATTCCATCAACTTGGCTAACACTCTAAATGAGGACACGGGTCCAAGACTGTGATGCGACTCCAATTCTGGAGATTTTTTTGGGAAATTATTCCCTATTCCGACCATTTTCGGCCTTGATCGAATCTACCCCGATAGCTGCTTTCGAGCATTAATCCGATGTCAGGACGCGCGTCGTCTCTCCTTCTTCGTCAACCTGTAATTCGCCGTGCTCGACAAGCCCGGTGTCCACGTCGCCCACGTGCAATGGCACGGAGATAATCGCCGACGAACTCCCGCCCTCGGTTTCGACAGCCGCGCTGACGTTGATATATACACGGCCTTCGCGCAGGGGTACGACAGTGACGCGATCTTCAATAAACGTCTCGCTCTCTGCAGGCGCCAGGGTCATTGCGCGCGGCTGCGCGTCAGGCAGCTCCAGCGCAGTCTCGTCGACGACCTGGTAGCTGATGTCTACGGGCGCCGCCCCGAACGCCGAGAATATCTGCAGATCCAGGCTGACAGGGCTGCCGACTATGGGTGTGCCAATTATTTTGTAGCTTATCGAAAATGGTGCGCCCGCCTTGGCCGGTATTGGCGTGTGACCGGCGTCCGACGAAAACTGTGCTTTTTCGTCAGCCACAGGCTCTGTCTTTGCGGGTTCGGGAGACACCTGCTGGCCCTGACCGCAAGCAGCCAGGCCAATGGCAGTTGCAGCTACCAGGAAAAATACGCGCTTGTCGTTCATTGGTTTCACCCGTCCTCGCTAATTAATTGATACATCGAAGCAGACCTGGCTGGGGTAGTCCGAGGCCTTTTGTGGATCCTCGTAACGCCAGTCCTGGAACGCAATCGTGTAGGTATCGGCGCTGAGACTCAGGTTGCTGATGGTCTCAACGTCATCGTCGGGCGACCTGCCGAGAGTTGAGGTCAACCACGCACCGTTTCGAAACACGAATAGATCCGGATCCGACCGGTCATCGACCATGGGGTCGGTGTCGCTTGTCGGCGGAGGCACCGGGTTGGCGGCCGCCGTTATTGTCCAGGTTTGTTGCGAGCTCGTGGTAAACCGGAAGTACCGCCACTCGCCGGGCTTGTTCCCGTCTTGATCAATCACCTGATCGTCATTGACGCACACGTTCACGGAAGCTCCGCCTGGCGTCAGTTCGGTATAAACCGGCAGAATGTCACGCACGGGCTTGCCATTGGTCCACAACGCCGGCTGCGTTGTTTGCCCGGTTGCCCATCGATTGACGTCACCCGTATCCACGCTCTCGCGACTCAGCTGAGAATTCACAAAAGCAATATCGGCAGGGTCCACATTTGCGAGGAGCCCTTCGGCGAAAGAGAAAACGGTGGTGAACGAGTCGACATCCTTCTGGAAGCCGGTCATCGTTTCGTAAATCGGAGCAAACCCGATCGAGTCAATATCTGTGCCATCGATCGACGTGTCGTAGAGATCGTAAATCAGCGTCGCCACCGACATCTCATTAAAGAAGCCCTGGGTCCCCCGGTCTTCGTTTTCGATGTCCAGCTGAAAGCCACTCGTTGCCGGAGAAAACGTATCGCAGAGTAGCGGATCGCCACCGATGATGGCCGAAATGGCGTAGCCCCAGCCTTCACCGAAAGCCAGTCGCGGCTCAACCGTTCCCGGAACGAAATGTCGCCCACCGATACTGTCGCTGCGCGAGAACCAGTGCTCGAAATAGTGACCCCATTCGTGCTGCAAAACGCCGCGATCGAACTCGTCAGTATCGATGGTCGATTCCGGCAGCCTGCCGACTGCGTCGCCAAGCAGGAAGATCGCCGGACCGGAAACACCAAGATCCGGGCTGCTTACAAAAAACGTTGCAGAAAGTTCACCCGCGCTCCAGTCTCTTTCACCGTTCAGCGTATTGTTCACGCTCCAATAAGCGTCTAGCCGCCCCATGTCGACATTGGCATCGGCCGATTGGATCAGGATGATCGCGTCAGCAATGGCATCCAGGATCGAGAGTGGCGCAGCGGCTCTCGCGCCTGTATAGCCTGCTCCACCCCAACCTGTGGCAGCGACAAAGTCCTGATCGATAACATCGGTCGTACCGGTGTTAAACAGTCCCCACTGCACCTCGTAGATGGGCCTTTGACCAAACGGTACGGCGGTATTCGAAGTGTTGTCGCGCACGTAGACTTCCCAGGTCTGCGCTCCGCTCGTCCGCACCATCTCTGCGGTAACGCGCACGCGGACATCGGTATTGGCATTGATACCAGCGAACGAGTAGCTCCCGTCGTCGCCCGTTTCCCCGGTAGCCAGCACGGTGTTCGCCGCATCAAGCAACTGCACCGTCGCGCGTCTCACGGGTTTATTCGTGAGGTTGTTGAAGTCGTAGCCACGGCAGAGAAGATTCGCCGTCGGCAGCTCGTAGAAAAGCCTGCCCGACACACTCACCATGCTCTGCGCTTCGGCAACAACAATGTCCACGGAATCCGTCGCATTGTCGGCTCCGTCATCCACGGTCAGCTCAAACGTGAGTGTTTCAGGACTGCCGGCGGCCACATTGGGTGACGTGAAACTCGGCTGCGCGGTGTTTGCCCCGGTCAGCGTGACGTTTTGGCCACCTGTCTGTATCCACGAATAGCTCAGCATGTCGCCGTCCGGATCCGACGAGCCCGACCCGTCGAGATCCACGTTGCTCGACTCCGCGACGTTCTGATCGGGTCCTGCGGCCGCGGTCGGCGGGCTGTTGATGCCGAGTCCTGCGTCATTGACCGTGATGTCGACCGTCGCGCTGCTGCTCAGGGAGCCGTCACTGACCGTCAGCTGGAAGCGGAGGACTGCAGGCGTATTTAGCGCGGTGACGTCGGGCGCATCGAAGGTCGGCGCTGCCGTCGATGCGCCGGAGAGCGTCACGTTGGCACCCAGCGTCTGCGTCCAGGAATAGGTCAATGTGGTACCAGCATCGGGATCCGACGAGGCGCTGCCATCCAGGGTGACCGCGTCAAATTCATTGACCGACTGCGCGGCGCCGGCGTTCGCCGTTGGTGCCCGGTTTGTCGGGGTTCCGCCGCCACCGCCGTTATCGGAACCGCCGCCTCCGCCGCAGGCAGACAGCGTCAATACGGTAACGACAAGCAGCAGTGTTTTCAGTCGACTATCGGCAATCATGGTATTCAGACGTTCCAGGGCAAGCGTGAAGTAAATAATAACGTTTAAGACTGAACCAGAACATAACCCAGGGTGTGTGCCTTTGGCGACATTCATGCCGTAACATTTCGTAACATCACATTTCGCAGTGCGACCCAGTTCTGCCTTTATTTGCGCCAGTATTGATAAACTTTGTCTGACTCACGTGCACTCGGTTCACAATTCTCTCGAAAAGCTCGCATCGGTTTTGGAAACTCTATGAAAAACAAGAAGATACTCGTTACTGGCGGTGCCGGATACATCGGTAGCCATGTCGTCCGTCAACTCGGCGCTGCGGACGAGGACGTGGTAACACTCGACAATTTGTCAACAGGCTTCGAGGCTGCCGTCACGGCCGGGGACCTGGTGATCGGCGATACGGGCGACGCCGAGCTGCTGGAGACCGTTTTTTCAGACCACGATATCGATACCGTGATGCACTTCGCGGCGCACACGATTGTCCCGGAATCCGTCGCCGATCCGCTCAAGTATTATCGCAACAATACGGCCTCCACCCGGACGCTACTCGAGGCCGCCACGCGGCACGGCGTCAAGAACATCGTGTTCTCGTCGACCGCCGCGGTTTACGGTATTCCGGAGGGTGGCATGGCGTCCGAAGACTCGCCGACGCAGCCCATCAATCCCTACGGCACGTCGAAACTCATGACGGAGTGGATGCTGCGCGACCTGGCCGCCGCCGGCGGTCCGCGCTACGTGGCGCTGCGCTACTTCAACGTGGCCGGCTGCGAACCCAGCGGCACCATCGGGCAATCAACGCCCAAAGCAACCCTGCTCGTGAAAGTGGCCTGCGAAGCCGCAACCGGCAAACGACCTGGCGTCGCCATTTACGGCACTGACTACCCGACACCGGACGGTACGGGCTTGCGCGATTACATTCACGTTGATGACCTTGCGACGGCCCACCTTGACGCACTGACCTACCTTCGCAAGGGCGGTGACCCGGTCACCCTCAATTGCGGATACGGACACGGCTACAGCGTTCGCGACGTTTTGGCCGCTGTCGAACGCGCCAACGGGGAAGCGCTCAATATCAGCGAGGAACCACGACGCGCCGGAGATCCGCCCGAACTCATCGCGGTCGCCGAACGCGTCCGCAAGGTACTCGGCTGGACGCCCAAATACGACGACCTCGACACCATCGTTCGTACCAGCCTCGAATGGGAGCGCAAGATCGCCTCCCGGGATCCCGCCGCCTACTGGGCCGCATAAGGGCACCCATGTTTCTCCGCCGCCCACGATCGCTCAATGGCCTTATCCTGGTCGGTTTTGCGTTCGTGGCGTTGCCATTGCTCCTGGCCGTTATCTGGGCGCTCGTGAATCTCGACAGGGTTGCCGAAAAAAGCGAGCGTCTCGTAATTATTGGCGTGTCCGCCGCCGAAAATAACCGCCGACTGCAGGAACAGCTGGGCACGCTGGAACGCGTGGCACGCCAGTACCAGGTACTGCGTAATCCCGAAAGCCTGCAGATCATGCTTGAAGATCTCGATTCACTGCAGCAGCAGTTGGAGGAAATGGGACCGCTTGTGGCCGAGGCTGACGCGACCGCGCTGGCCGATTCCATTGGCCGCGGTGCTCGCACCATCATCACGACAATGTCGAATCCGGACATTGACGATGAACAGCTGGCTGCCGCGATTGAGCGCTTTGAGCCAATGCATCAGCGCGTCGAAAGTCTGACGGGTATTTTGTCCGCCTATGTCGACACGGAATTGTCGACACTGCAGGAAGCCGCTCGCGACGCACAGAGAATTTCGGCGTGGCAGGTCGCCCTGTTGGTACCGGGCACACTGGTGCTCGCGCTAATTTTCACTTTTCTCGTCGCTCGCCCGATCTCGCAGATCGACCACGCCATCCATCAACTGGGTGAAAGCGGTTTCTCCAAACCCATTCACATCAGGGGACCGAGTGACCTGGAACGACTGGGTCGCCAGCTTGAGTGGCTGCGTTCGCGTCTGCTTGAACTGGCGCAGGAAAAAAACAAGTTCCTGCGTCACATGTCGCACGAGTTGAAGACGCCGCTCGCCAATATCCGTGAGGGAACCGAACTCCTGCTCGATGGCTCGGTCGGTGACCTCGAGGAACCGCAGCGAGAAGTAGCCGATATTTTGCGCATGAATGGCCTGAAGTTGCAGCAACTTATCGAAAACCTGCTGTCATTCAGCGCCTGGCAAACGAAGAGCGAAGTCCTGACATTGAACGATTTCCCTCTACGAGCACAGGTCATTTCGGTCGCGAAAAGCCATCGCCTGGCGCTCAAAGCCGCGAATATTCAACTCAAGCTCGAAGTTGAGGACATTATTGTGAACGCGGATCAAGACAAAATCCGCACAGTCCTTGATAATCTCCTGTCGAATGCGATCAAGTTCACGCCGAGAGGCGGCCTGATCACGGTTCGTGCTAATAGGCTACCCTCGAGCTTCGTGCTCGAGTTCGGCGACACGGGACCCGGCATCCCGGAGGAAGAGAGTCCGCGGATATTCGAGGCGTTCTTCCAGGGTCGACGGGAACAGGGTGGCCAGGTTGGCGGTACGGGCATCGGGCTGTCGGTCGTGCTGGAGTGTATCCAGGCGCACGACGGCTCCGTGGAACTGGTCGACTCGGAAGAATTTTCGGGTGCGCATTTCAGGATCCATATCCCGCAAAATCGGGGTGTGACCAATCAAAAACTGGCAGCGAATGGATAACAGGAAATTCACAATTCGGTGTGCAAGGATCGCGACAGTCGCCGTCGTGGTATCGCTTGTGTCCGGGTGCGCTGCAGCATCGAAGGCCGCCGACTGGCTGCGCGGCCGCGATCAGCCGACGACTGACGAGGCCGTCGTTCTCGGCGCCCCGCCGGCGGATGAATACCTTGAGGAGCTCTTTGAACTCTCGTCGGGCGATGCCGACAAGCAGGCGGATATATTCGCCGATGCCGACGCGGCGGCGCGCCTGACACCCGGACCGACGTCGAACCTGCGCTTCGGTCTCGTCCTCGCCACACCGGGTCATGCCGGCACCGACACCGAGCGGGCCCAAACACTGCTGTCGGGCGTTCTCGAACAGGGCGAACTCCTGACGGCAGCCGAGCGATCGCTTGCGACGATATACCTGCACAACGTGGCGCGCCTGAACCTTATCAGCTCCGAGGCGCGCAGCCTGTACGAATCGACGTCAAGGGCCGCCCGCGACGAACAGCAGGCCACCAGCCAGCGAATCGCGGCGATCGAAGCCGAAAACCGGCGGCTGCGCGGTGAACTGGCCGATGCCGAGGAGAAACTCGAGGCAATTACCTCGATCGAGCGCTCAATCAGGGAACAGGAATAGCCAGCGGCTTGCCGGACCTGACATAACCCTCTAACCTTCCCTGTATGCCTACCAAACAACCGCAACGCGAGGGGAAGATCCTGCTCGTCGACGACGACCCGGGATTGCTCCGCCTGCTCAGTATTCGCCTGCGTGCCGAGGGTTATGAAGTCGAGGCCGTAGAATCCGCCCACAAGGCCCTGGGGACGCTCCGCCAGTTTACGCCGGATCTTGTCATCACCGACCTGCGCATGGACAAGATGGACGGTATCGGGTTGCTCAAGGAATTGCAGACGCGGTCGCCCGGACTGCGCGTGGTTATCATTACCGCGCACGGCACGATTCCCGACGCCGTCACCGCGACTCAGCATGGCGCTTTCGGGTTCCTGACCAAGCCAATCGACAAGGAAGAACTCATGACGCTCGTCGAGCGCGCACTGAAGGTCTCCGGCACCGTCGAACTTGAGGACGACTGGGCCGCCGAGATCATCACGCGCAACGCGGCCATGAAAGAAGTCATGCAGCAGGCGAAAATGGTGGCGGCGACCGATGCACGCGTGCTGATAACGGGCGAAAGCGGCACCGGCAAGGAACTGCTCGCGCAGGCGATTCATAGCGCCAGTGATCGCCGCGACAAGCCGTTCACCGCGATCAACTGTTCGGCAATGGCCGAGAACCTGCTCGAGTCGGAGCTCTTCGGCCACGAGAAAGGGGCGTTTACGGGCGCTACACGGTCGCACGAGGGCCTCTTCCAGGGGGCACAAGGCGGAACGCTGTTGCTCGACGAAATCGGCGACATGCCGATGCGCCTGCAGGTCAAGCTGCTGCGCGTCCTGCAGGAAAATCAGGTCCGGCCGGTCGGCAGCACCGAGGCCAAGCAAATCGACGTGCGTGTGATTTCCGCGACGCATCGCGATCTGCAGGAGCTCATGACGCAGGGCCGCTTCCGCGAGGACCTCTATTACCGCCTGAACGTCGTCAACATTCGGCTGCCGACGCTCGACCAGCGTCGTGAGGATATCCCGTTGCTGGTCGCGCACTTCCTGCAGCAGATTGCTGAGGAAGCGGATCAGGAGAGAAAAGTGTATGCGCCTGAGGCGGTCGAGATGCTGGTGACGGCCGAATGGCCCGGCAATATTCGACAGCTTTACAACATTGTCCGCCAGAATGTGGCGCTGTCGCGGTCGCCGGTCATCAGCGGGGAGCTGGTGCAGCAGTCATTAGGGGAACACGCGGGGAAGCTGGCTTCATTCTCCGACGCGCGGGATGAATTTACGCGCAACTACCTTTCGCAGATTCTGCAGATCACTATGGGTAACGTCAGCCAGGCGGCCCGGCTCGCGAAACGCAATCGTACGGACTTCTACAAGCTACTCGCTCGTCATGATCTGAATCCCGATACGTTCAAATCTCGCTAGCAGATTGTTGTCTTGCTTCTGATTCTGCAGTGGCCAGTACGTCATCGGGGCTTTCGCCGACACAGGTGATTGTGTGTCCGAAACGGTCACGGCCCTTAACCTGCCAGTAACCTGTCGGTAACTCGTTGACGCGGAAAAACCAGCCGCGTACCTGGCTGCGTATTGGAAATGACTGTCTGATTTCCCGATCCGGGTGCCGCGTTGTTACGAAATCCATCGCTCCAGCAATCTCGCTCATTGGCGCGCCCTGCGGCGCTCACGGGGAAATTATGATCAGGATTGATGAAGGATTTGTGATTCGGCCGGGTCCCGGGATACCGAAACTTAATGCAGTTCCTTAAGTTTATGTCCCAGAGTAATGAAAAGCCGATTAGTCGGAAAAATTGATCAGGTCACTAGTTTTTTTCCGTGGGCCGGCCAGACTGTCCCCTTTTTGCGACAAATGCGCGATCCAAATGGTAAAAATAACCTAGATAGGGTCGCTGCCCACCTTCGCCGGGCCAGTGACCCGGCCCGCTCAGGAAGCGGCCTTCTTGGAGTACGAGTCGGCGCTGAGGCCGTACTTGTGCAGGAGGTCGTAAAGTGTAGGACGCGTAATGCCGAGCAACTCGGACGCCTTGGAGATGTTTCCGTAGCTTTTCGTCAGCGCGACGCGGATCGCTTTGGACTCGGCGACCTGCCGCACTTCGCGAAGGTTGAGTGACTCGTCCGCGGCATCGCCGCCCTGCAGGCCGAGATCCATCGCCGTCACGAGCTTGCCATCGGCCATGATGACGGCACCCTTGATCTTGTTCTCCAGTTCGCGCACATTGCCCGGCCAGGAATACGCTTCGATGGCCTGCACAGCGTCGTCGGAGAAGCCGTTGATCGCCCGTTTCTGCGACTTCGCGTAACGCCGCAATATGGTACGCGCAAGAATGAGTCGGCCTTCCTCACGCTCGCGGTAGGGCGGGATGTTGATCGTAATTTCACTGACCCGGTAGTACAGGTCCTCGCGGAACAGGCCTTCCTTGATCAGGACTTCAGGATTCTGGTTGGTCGCGCAAACGACACGCACGTCCACCGAGATTTCCTTGCGACCGCCAACGCGTTCGATAACGCGCTCCTGCAGAAAGCGCAACAATTTCGCCTGCAGGGCGATTGGCATGTCGCCAATCTCATCGAGGAAGAGCGTCCCGCCACTGGCGAGTTCGACCTTACCGACCGTCTGCTTGTGAGCCCCGGTGAACGCGCCTTTTTCGTGGCCAAAGAGCTCGGACTCGAGCAGGTTCTCCGGTATTGCCGCGCAGTTGATCGCTACGAAATTGCCCTCGGCGCGCGGGCTCAGGCGGTGCAAGGCCCGCGCCAGCAGTTCCTTACCGGTGCCGCTCTCGCCGAGCAGCAACGTGGTCACATCCGTCGGCGCCACCTTCTCGATCATGCGGCACACGGCCAGCATGCCCTCGCTCGCCGCGACGATGCCGTCCAGGGGCGATGCATTGACCTCACTCTGCAGGCGCCTGTTCTCGCGCTCCAGCTCAGCGATTGTGAAAGCACGATCGACCAACAGTTTAAGCGTGTCTGTATCGATGGGTTTTTCGTAGAAATCGTAGGCCCCCTGGGCCACTGCGGTCAGCGCGTTCTCCTGGTCCCCATTCCCCGTCACCACGATAATCTTGGTGTGCGGCGCCAGCTTGAGCGCTTCCGACAAAGCGGCGAGGCCCTCCTCTACGCCCTCGGGGTTGGGCGGCAGACCAAGGTCCTGGAGGATGACCGCCGGCTCATGACGACGCAGTTCGGCGATCGCGTCTTCGCGGTTTTCGGCCGTGCAGATGTCATAGCCTTCGAAGCACCACTTGAGCTGCTTGAGGAGGCCCGGGTCGTCTTCGACGATCAGGAGTCGGCGTGCTTGTTCATTCATGTCCTGCATGTTGCCATGAACGCTCCGGGGATTGCAGTAGCTGGGTCACACCCGGCACCGCGACATGGACACAAGGCTACTTGCGGCGGTTTCGGACCCGGGACAGGATAATGCCCGACACGCTCAGCAAGATGAGCAAAACGGCGACGAGATCCATCAGCAAGGGACCCGCAGCGCTGAAGATGCGGCCACTGTGCAGGTCGAGCAGCAGCCGCTCGACCGTGACACCACGGCCGCGCCAGGCGGACTTGAGCGCCGCTATTTCCGCCTCGTCGGGCAGCGTCGCGACCGACCAGTGTGCGGCGGAGACTCTGTCCCAAGGCTCAAAGAGGGCAACATCCGCGTCGCTTTGCAGTGTCTCGGAGGCTGTCTGCAGCACGGCGCGATCTCCGGAACGGCCAACGCGTTCTATGGGTCCGGTCAGTCGGGAACCCAGGTCGATGGCCTCAACAAATTCCCCGTCGTCAGTAAACAGGCTGACAGACTGCTCGCCGGCAACGAGGACCAACGGGCCCAGGGCGGCAATCCCGTTGAGGGCCGCTTCCCTCTGACCCGTGTCGCGGCCGTCGAGAAACAAGCGTTCCCCAAGGAGCGTCGCTCGATGACCGGTATCGGCAAAACTGGCAGACGGCGTCGGCGCCTCGAGGCCATAGGCGTCAAGCAGCCACGGCCAGTCCAGGTAGCGGCGTTCGAGTTCGAGGTCTCCAGAGTGGTTGAGCGCGATACCGGAAACGGACAGATAAACGACAAAGACAACGAGCGACAAACCGGCCCAGCGGTGCCCACGCCGAAACCAGCGCCGCCCGCGGCTCTTGCCGTTAGTCGGCGTTTGCGACGTGTTCATGCAGCAGCAGCGCGACTTGCGCAACCCGGGTTACGGCATCGACGGACATCGTCGCGCCGGTAATACCGTCGATACGGCGATCAAGCGTGTCATTCGGACCGAGCCGCGCGTTGACAAACTGGTCGGTGAAGAACGGGTAGCGCACTTCCCAGCCACGACTCTCCCGAAATTCCAGGATGTCGACACTGGCAATGGCTCCGCCCGAGACTGCAATGCCGATCGTGATCGGCAACTCCTTGCCAATCTCATCCAAAATCCAGGCGCTGCGAGTCCCGTCCCTCCAGTAGCGCACGCGCAGGCCGTTAAAACGGTGACCGAGCAGGCGTTCGACGTCTGCACGCAAATCCCCTTTTAGCCAGAGGACCTGCGCCGCCGGCACACCCGATGGAAACGCGGCGTTCAGGTATTCGTCGGTTTCGAGGTAGCGGCCCGCTTCGCCGGCAGGCCCGGCGAATGCCAGGCCTGCGACGAAAATCAGAAAAACAGCAAGGTGTTGGCGCATCGTCAGGTAGAGCCCTCAGAAGTTGTAGCCGAACCCGACATCGATAGCATCGAAATCGGACAGACTCAGCGCAGGCAAATCGAACTCGCGCATTCGATAATCCATCTTCAGCACTACGCCATCCGTCGGCCAGTAATTGAATCCGAATTCTGTCTGCGTGAACCGGTCTTGCGCGCGAGCCGCGTCGAGGTCCGAGTAGCGCGCGTACACGCCCCAGTTCTTATTCGCTCGAAAACTCGGCTCGATGTACCAGCCCGATTGCGAATCCGCATCCGCGGCCTCAACCGCTGCACCGTCGAATTCCCAGGATCCATAGAGGGCTCGCACCCCAAAGCGATCGCGCTGGTAGATGGCATGCGCCGTAAACAACTGGCCGGAATCCAGGCCGTCGCCTGCTACCTGGCTCGGGTCCGACTGGTACTGGTAGCTAGCGGCCAGTTCGAGACCCGGGACGCCTGTGTACTTCATGCGAACCGTGGTCGCCATGTCACTGGCGTCAGCTTCAGCGACCTTTTGGCGTCCGCTGCGAACCCGGAATGCGCTGCTGCCCGACGTCGGTATTGCCAGGCCGGAGTGCACAGCCGCATCCCAGCTCAGACCGTTCGCGAGGTTGCCCCGGACACCGGCACCGGCTTCCCACCACGTCGACGGCAAGATGATGTTCTCGACATCATTTCTCTCCACGCCATAGAACGTCGGCGGCTCATGCGTTTCGTTGAGGATGCCAACCGGCAGCAGAAACAGGCCGGCCCGCGCCGCGATATTATTGCCGAGATCAAACTCTGCGTAGGCCTGCTCAAGTTCCACTTCACCGGGCTTGCCGTCGCCGGCCAGCGAGTGTTCCAGCTCGAATTCCGAGAAGAACCGGACCTTGTCCGAGAACTCGTGACCAAAGAACAGGACAAATCGGTGGAAATCGATTTCTTCGCTGTCCCCTGCGTCGGAATTGACCTGGTTGTAGTGCAATTCTCCGTAGCCACCGATCGACGTCTTGCTTCGACCCGGAGCGGCTGCCGCCAGGGACTCAACAAAATCACCGGTTGCCTCGATTTTCTCTTCGGACTCCGCGACCTTATCGGCCGTGGCGTCCATGCCCTGTCGCGTTGCATCCAGCTCGGTTCGCAGGGCGTCGATCTCGGCCTGCTGCCGCTGGACGATTTCCAGCACATCTTCGATGGTCACGGGTTTGTCCTGGGCCACGGCGGGCATGGCCGCGAGGAGTATCGCCAGCGCGAATGCGGCGATTTTCAATGTATTCATGATGTTGCAATTCCTTAAGCGTTATTGCGTGGCTTCACCACGATGAGGAGCTTAAGGGATCATAATGCAAATGACAATCATTCTCATTCGTATTAATACGTAGCCACCCTGGGAGAGCGGCTCTCCCCGGCTGCTGCAGGATCGGCAACCGGTAACGACTACTGCGCTGGCCGCCGGGCCGTCAGGATGTAGCCATCCGACAGGTCCAGCCGATTGAAGAGCCGCGAGACGATGGCGAAGGGCCAGACTGTCAACCGGTTTACCAGCAGCGGCGCAAGGCTGCCCGACAACCATTCCGGAATCTGGCGGTGATTACTCATACTGGTTTGTTTTTCCTGATCCCAGTCGGCGCGATCCGTCATGTTGCGCCGGGCCAGCCAGACGCGCAGGTGACTCAGCCAGTTGATCCAGGGGAAGCCATACGCGGTCACCCTCGTCTCGGTGAAACCCGCAGCGTCAAACAGCGCCGCCAGGCCCGCTGACTCGTAGCGGCGCAAATGGCCGACCAGTTCATCGTGGATCGTCCAGTACTTTGCCTTGGCGGGCACCGAGATAATGACCTGTCCCCCCGGCTTCAGGCTCTCGAACAGTCTGCCCGCGAAGCCTGCGTCATCCTCGATATGCTCCATAACCTCGCAGGCCACGACGCAATCAAAATCGCCCGGGACCGTATCCGTCATCACGTTGACGTTCGAGATGTCCAGCCGGTCTTTTTCGGCGGGCGGCAGGCCTGCGTAGGATTCCGGGAGATCGTCGGTAAAGTCGAGCGCGAGTCCACGCCTGAAGCGCGTCAATAATTCCCGCGTCAACGTCAGGTCGGCTGCACCAATTTCCAGGAAAGACTCCCCGGGCTGCACGCGTCGTAACACCTCGTGGCGCCGGAACAGAAACCTCGGGGCCCGGTACTTCACAAAACCGCCCTCAAAGCCGGCTCGATTTGTGCGGCCAGGGCGCCCACAGAGAACTGCTTGTCAAAGAGACGACGGCCATTGCCGCCGATCGTCGCGAGCTCCTGACGATTGGCGGCAGCCCACTGAAAGGCTGCGGCCAGGCTTTCGGGACTGCCCTGCTCCACCAGCAGACAGTTCCTGCGATCGACAAAGGCGACCGGCTCATCGACCCGGCCAATAACCGTCGCCTTGGATTGCGCCAGAAACTGGAACGTCTTGCCAGTGATGACTCGGCGCGCCTGCGGCGTGCCGCCAAACGGACCACCCAGGCACAGGTCTGCCCTGGGGATCAGCACGGACTGCAGCTCGTCGAAATCAACCCACGTATCATGCACGACATTGCCCGGATTCAGCTCGCCCAATAGTTGTTGGAAACGCGCCAGCGCATTGCCTTTTCCACCAATGATCCGGAATTCGATAGGCTCGTTTTCCACCAGCTTGCAGGCCCGCAAAAGAACATCCATGCCGTGCAATGGCAGGAACGTCCCGTAGAACAAAACCGACAATGGCTTGTCGGCGCCGCCGCCAGGTCCAGGCAATGCAGTCTGCGGCTCGACGGCGCCGACGTATACGACATCGATCTTCTCTTCCCTGACGGCGAACCGCTCGGCAATAAACTGCTGGTGCAGGATCGTATCGGTCAGGCAACGTGCCGACAACGTCAGGCACAGCCACTCCAGGGGAAAGATCAATGCGCCGACAAGACGGCCGGGGCCGCCACCCTTGCCCTCCGAAAGCAGCGCATCACTGGGCGACATGAACTCATCGAAAAGCAACGGCTTGCCAATGGCGATCAGTCGCACGGCCCAGAAAATCTCGTGTCCACGAAAGCCAAGCACATAGATGTCCGGGTTGTGCCGGAATCGAATTCGGATCATCTTCCAGAGCGTTTCGAAGTACCGCAGGAACCCGCGACGTGCGTTGGTCGCGTCAAACAGCTCGACCCCTTCGATATGTGAGATCGCCGCTCGCAGGTTTCGTGTACGGATGTACGCCGGGTCCCGATACGAGACCACATGGCAAACTTTGATGTCCCCCCTATCCGCCAATGTTGTTTTCCCCGGGTGCCTTACCCGATGCCGGCAGCAGAAATACCAATGCGCCGGCCAGCATCTCGGCAGCGACGACCCAGACCCTGAACAGCAGCATGAGCAGCACCGCCTCTTCCAGTGTCACTATCGATGTCAGCAACGCTGCGCCAACGCCTTCACGCACGCCCGCGCCGCCGGGCGCGAAAAGCGCGAGGAAGCCGGCCAGGAAACCCGCTGTGAGACTGAGCACGAAGACCAGTCCACTCACCGGCGTCAGCTCCACGCCGATGACGCTCATACACATGAACATGAATGCGCAGGCAAGCAACAGCCACACAAGCACATACCCGGCCGACAGTTTCAGCACCTGAACACTGCTGAGTCGAACCTCGAAAAAGCGTAGCAGGCTGCGCACCGGCGGTATCACATGCGCGATCTTGCCGATGATCTTGTGGTCGTATCGGAACAGAACGATGCCGGCTACCGACACCGCAAATGCAAATCCGTAGAGCGGACTGGCGAATACGAGGGCTGCGGCAAGAAATCCCAGTGCGAAGCCTGTCAGCAGCAACAGGATCTGTTCGAGATAACTCGCCCGCGTAATTTCTTCGAGATCGTAGCCTGCCTCGGCCAGACGTTTGCCACGGGCCGCCATACCCCAGACCTTGCCCGGGATGTACTTGCCGAAATTCACCATGAGTATTTGCGACAGGCTCTCGCGCAGCGCCACCGTCTTGCCGGTCGCGTACAGCAATGCCTTTTGCCACGTCATAATCGTGGCAAGAAAGTACGCGGCTTGTGCCGCCGCGGCCATTGTGAGCAAGCGCAGGTCAGCGTCCAGAATCCGGGAAATCTTGTCCCGGTCGTCTTTGAAATACGCGACGATGAAGACCACCGACATCACGAGGAATGCGGCAAGCCAGGTTTTTTGCGCGATGCGTTTTAGAGACGCCAAATCTGAACCTGCTTATCGTTTCTCGTACTGATCCTCGATCCAGCTTCGATAGCTGTCGTCGAGGATTGCACGCCACCAGTCTTCGTTCGCCAGCATCCACGCCACGGTATTGCGCAGGCCGGAGTTGAAATCATGCGCCGGCGAAAACCCGAGCTCCGCCTGAATCCGGCTGGCATCGACGGCATACCGCCAGTCATGTCCCGGGCGATCCTTAACCAGGGTGATCAGTGACGACGTCGCGGTTCCCGACGCGGCCGGCGCATGCGGAAAACGTCCGGCCAGGCCGTCGTCCGCAGCAAAGATTTCATCGATGCTCGCACACAGGCGACTCACGATATCGAGATTGGCATGTTCTTCATTGCCGCCGATGTTGTAGGTTTCGCCGACAGCGCCCTGCTTGATCACCATGTCGATACCACGGACGTGGTCTTCAACGTAAAGCCAGTCGCGGATATTACTGCCATCGCCATAGACGGGCATCGGCTTGCCGTCCAGCGCATTGACAATCATGAGCGGAATTAACTTCTCGGGAAACTGGTAAGGACCGTAGTTGTTCGAGCAGTTGCTGGTCGTCACTTGCAGGCCGTACGTGTGGTGATACGCGCGCACCAGGTGATCCGAGCCCGCTTTGCTCGCTGAGTACGGCGAATTCGGCGCGTATGCCGTGTGCTCGGTAAACGCCGGGTCCTCTACACCGAGCGCACCGTAGACCTCGTCGGTCGATACGTGATGAAAACGGTGCTCACCCGCGGCCGTCCCGCCTAACCAGTGTGAGCGTGCCGCTTCCAGTAGCGAATAAGTCCCTACCATGTTGGTCTGGATAAAGGCATCCGGACTGCTGATCGATCGATCGACGTGTGATTCGGCGGCGAAATGCACGATCGTATCGATAGCCTCTTTCTCGAGGAGGCTGCCGACCAGCGTCGTGTCGCGTATGTCGCCCTGCACGAATCGATACGCCGGATTGCCGCTGGCAGATGCAAGGCTTGCGAGGTTACCGGCATACGTCAACGCGTCCAGTACAACCACACGATCATCCGGGTGCTGGCGTAGCCAGTAGTGCACGAAATTGGCCCCAATGAAGCCGGCGCCGCCGGTTACCAGCAGACTGCTCATTGACCAGCACTCGCTTGCAGCATCGCCCGCAGACTTTGCTGCCACGGCACCTGCACGAGGCCAAGGTCACTAACGGTCGATGAACAGTCCAGCACACTGTATGCAGGCCTGTTGGCGGCGGCCTGGTAGTCGCCAGATGACACCGGTCGAATATCGATGGTCTTGTCGAGGAGTCCCAATGCGAAAGCCTCTTGCTGAATGACGCGCGCGAAATCATACCAGCTGGTTTGCCCGGCATCTGTCCAGTGGTAGGTGCCGGCAATATCGGGGCGTGCAATGAACGCGAATATAACATCGGCAATCGAGCGCGCCCATGTCGGCGAACCGACCTGGTCGTCGACGACCATCAGTTCATCCCGCTCGGTCATCATGCGCAACATGGTGCTCACGAAATTCCCACCGTATTCGCTGTAGAGCCAGGCGGTCCTCAGAACGACGGCACGATCCGGTAGGATCTCCCGTACATGCTGCTCGCCCTCGGCTTTCGTGCGCCCATACGCACCGAGTGGGTGCATGGCGGCATCGGGCGCATACGGGCTGGTCGCGTGCCCGTCGAAAACAAAATCAGTGGACAGGTGAATGAGGCGGGCACCGACAGCATGCGCAGCGCGGGCCAGGTTTTGCGGACCGCCCGCATTCACTTGCCGGGCGTCTGTCTCATTGGATTCCGCCAGATCGACTGCCGAATAGGCCGCCGTATTGACGATGACGTCGGGCTGTTCCAGCTCCATGCGGGACCGCACCTGTTCAGCATCAGAGACGTCCAGCTGCAGGCGATCGAGCCCCAGCAAGGCCCAGCCCGGCGGCGCGTTCGCAAGGAGCGTTTGCCCCAGCTGCCCCTGCGCACCCGTGACGAGAACTCTCATGAATAGGTATCTGCGTCCTGAAATGCCGTAGCGTTCGCGTCCTTGTCCGAGAGGACCGGCTCGACGCCTTCTGGCAACGGCCAGTCGATGCCGAGATCAGGGTCGTCCCAGCGAATGACACGCTCATGCTCAAGGGCGTAGTAATCGGTGCACTTGTATTCGAACGCGGCCGTCTCGCTCAGCACGAGAAACCCGTGTGCGAATCCGGGTGGAATCCAAAGCGCATCCCTGGCATCGGCGTCGAGGACCATGCCGAGAGACTGGCCAAACGTGGGTGAAGATCGGCGCAGGTCGACCGCAACATCGAACACTTTGCCGTAAACAACGCGCACGAGTTTCCCCTGCGCCTGCTCTACCTGGTAGTGCAGGCCCCGCAGCGTGTGCCGCGTCGACAGGCTGAGATTGTCCTGGACGAAAGCCGCGTCGATCCCGGCGGCTCTGAAGTCTCGAGCGTTCCATGTCTCCAGAAACGCGCCGCGGGCGTCCTTGAATACTTTCGCCCTGACGAGCAAAACACCGGGCAGCGAGGTCGCGTCAACCTTCACGTAAATACCGATTCATCGAGAATGCGCAGCAGGTACCTGCCGTACTCGTTTTGCTCGAGTTCGGCCGCGAGTGCCTTGACCTGGTCCGCATCGATAAACCCGGAATGGTAGGCGATCTCCTCCGGACAACAGATCTTCAAGCCCTGCCGTTGCTCAACGATTTCGATGAACTTCGCGGCCGCCAGCAGCGATTCGTGAGTGCCGGTGTCCAGCCACGCGGAGCCGCGACCAATCACCTCGACACTCAACGCTCCCCGGTCGAGATACATCCGGTTGAGATCCGTGATCTCGAGTTCACCGCGCGCGGATGGCTCAAGTGATTTGGCGAACTCGACGACATGATGGTCGTAGAAATAGATACCGGTGACCGCGTAGTTCGATTTCGGCGCAACAGGCTTCTCCTCGATACCGAGTGCCGTGCCGTCCTTGTCGAAGGCAACGACTCCGTAGCGTTCCGGATCGTTGACGTGATAAGCAAACACCGTCGCACCCACCGATCGTGACGCCGCGGCCCGCAGCTGGTCGGGCAAGCCATGGCCGAAGAAAATGTTGTCACCGAGAACCAGGGCAACCGGGTCACCACCGATAAAGCCCTCGGCAATTAGAAAGGCCTGCGCAATACCTGCGGGTTCCGGCTGGACGGCGTAACTGATGCTCACGCCCCACTGCGAACCATCACCCAGCAGATCGCGGAACAGCATCTGATCGGCGGGCGTTGTGATGATCTGGATGTCCCGGATGCCCGCGAGCATCAACGACGCGATCGGGTAATAGATCATCGGCTTGTCGTAGACGGGCATCAGCTGCTTGCTGACGGAAATTGTCAACGGATGCAGGCGAGAGCCGGTGCCTCCGGCCAGGACGATGCCCTTCTTACACACTTGCGTCACTACGCGCTCTCTCCGCTGGCAGCTTCATCAATCGTCTGCCGGTTGATAGCCGCAGTGTACTCCGCTTCCGAGCCCGCGGCGCGGCGCGCCTTCTTGATCATGCCCTCGAGGTTCGGCCGCTTCTCGGTCGCTTCGCCGGGACCGATGCCGCCGCCGAACTCGTAAATCCTGTCGACGCCCTCGCCCAGGGCGGCCATCAGGTTCGCATCCCACATGACCGGGTGTTTGAGCTGGAAGTAGAGGCGCTCCCGGATTTCGTCGACGTCGTCGCCATGGAAACCGCCGGTGTAGTTGGATAGCACCCTGATCCCGGGCACCTGCATCTCGGCATCGGCGAGGGCCTCCCTGAAGAGATCCGCCGCCTTGTCCATGTAAAAGGTGTGAAATGCGCCCTCGGTCTTGAGGCGAATCGCCCGACCGCGTGGAAACGCATCGGCGACACGGGCTTCGAGCATCTCGAGATCGGCCGACGAGCCGCCGACAACGGTTTGTTTCGGCTGATTGCAGGCCGAGATCGCGCAATTTAATTCTTCAGCCAGCGGCTTGATGTCGTCGAGCGCAAGCATGAATGCCGTCATCTCACCCTGCCCGTGCTCACCCATGAGCGCGCCGCGCGTTTGCACCAGCCTGAGCGCTGTTTCGAAGGTCATCGCATTTGCAGCAACCAGCGCCGAGTACTCGCCCAGGCTATGTCCCGCCGCCATGGTCGGCTGCACGGCGTCGGCAGTCTGGTCCCGGAAGACCTCAAGGCAGGCGATATGGTGCGTCAGCAATGCCGGCTGCGTGTTGCGCGTCAGGTTGAGCTCATCGCCCGGATTGTTGAACGAGATGTCTTTGATGTCGTAGCCGAGTACGTCGTTGGCACGATCGTAAATGTCACGCGCGATGGCGTGTGCCTCGCAGAGGTCCCTGCCCATGCCCTCGTACTGCGAGCCCTGGCCGGGGAAAACGTAAAGTATGTTCATGCAAGCTCCTCAATCACGTCGAGCGGTGCCTGGACGAGTTCTATGAGTACGCCCTCACCGCCGATCGGAAATTCTTCATTCGCCTTTGGGTGCACGAAACAGATATCGTACCCCGACGCCCCCTTGCGAATACCCCCCGGCGCAAAACGCATGCCCTGCGCACCGAGCCATTCGACCGCAGCCGGCAGGTCGTCGACCCACAGACCAACATGGTTGAGCGGCGGCGAGTGTACCCGCGGCGTTTTCTCGGGATCAATGGGCTGCATGAGATCAACCTCGACGCGACGCGCACCCTCCCCCAGAAACGCGATATCCTCATCCACATTCTCTTTTTCACTGGAGTAACGACCATCCAGCGTAAGCCCGAGCGTATCCACCCACAGGGTCCGCAATCTGCCCTTGTCGAGCCCGCCGACGGCGATCTGCTGAATACCGAGAATTCTGAATGGTCTCTCGCTCATTGCTGTTTGTTCTCCAGGTAAATCTCGAGCAGCTTGTCAGCCGCGGTTGTCGCGGGCATCCGGCCCTCGCTCACGGCTTCTTCGAGGTCGGCAATAAGGTGACTGACACCGTATTTCTCGCGAAGGTCGGCGACGAGGCTGTCCTGCACTTCGGACCAGAGCCAGGCACGCGCTTGCTCCGCGCGCAGGGAATCAAGTTCCCCGCCGTTGACGAGCGCGTCCTGATGGCGTTTGACGGCATCCCAGGCCGAGTTGATGCCGACCTTGTCTCGGGCCGAGCACGTTGCGACTTCGGTTTTCCATTCAGTCGAACGCGGACGCAGCAATTGCAGTGCGCGCCGGTAATCTGCAGCCGAGTGGTTCGCGAGCTGCTCGCGACCGTCGTCGGCCTGGTTGATGAGTACGAGATCAGCGAGCTCCATGATGCCGCGCTTGATGCCCTGAAGCTCGTCGCCGGCGCCCGGCTGCAGCAGCAGCACGAACATGTCGGTCATCTCGGCAACCCGGGTTTCCGACTGCCCGACACCGACAGTCTCGGCAAGAATGACGTCAAAGCCTGCAGCCTCGCACAACAGCAGGGTCTCGCGGCTGCGGCGCGTAACGCCGCCAAGCGTAGTGCCAGACGGAGAAGGACGAATATAGGCCTCGGACCGCCGCGCCAGCGTCTCCATGCGCGTCTTGTCTCCGAGGATGGAGCCACCTGAAATCGCGGACGACGGATCAACCGTGAGTACGGCCGGTTTCAGGCCAAGGTCGATGACATAGTTGCCAAGGGCTTCGATAAACGTTGACTTACCCACGCCGGGCGCACCGGAAATACCAACACGAATCGCACCGCCCGTGTGCGGCATCAAAGCCTCCAGCAGCGCGCCTGCCGCGGCGCGATGATCGCGGCGCGTGGATTCGATCAAGGTAATAGCGCGTGCAAGCGCCCGCCGATCACCGTCGAGAATGGCTTGTGCCGTGTCCGACAACGCTACTCCAGCTCCATGATAACTTCGTCGACCTCGACGCTCTGGCCGGCCTTGCGATTCACGCTGGCAACGATGCCATTGCGCTCGGCCCTGATCGCGTTTTCCATCTTCATGGCTTCGAGCACTGCAAGCTCGTCACCGGCTTTGACCTCGTCACCTGCTGCGACCGAAACAGACACGATCAGGCCGGGCATCGGTGCCACGATATGCCGTGAGGTATCCGGCTGCGCTTTAACCGGCATGAGCTTGTGCAGTTCGGCCGCGCGTGGATTCAGTACCAGTACGTCAGACTGCGACCCGCCACGTGCCAGCCGGTACACCTGGCCGTCACGGCTGACCTGCATATGGACCGTCTCATCGTTTACCGTGCCGCTAAACAGTCGCTCTCCAAACTCCCAGTCGGAGCAGACCCTGTATTCGTCACCGTCGAGGGTGACAACATGACAATCGTTCTCCGCAACGACCGATATCGGGTGGTGCTCGTCGCCTTTAACCACGACCCAATCCGCGGGCACCTCGCGCCGATGGCCAGGCAGCTGCCCGTCGATCTGCGCAGCGCGATCCCGGTACTTGCGAACGATGGTACCGACCACGGCCAGCTCGATAGCCGGATCTTCCTGCACGACGTCGCTTGGATTGAAGCCTTCCGGGTACTCCTCGGCAATCGTGTTCGTCGAGATGTTTCCGCTGCGGAACGTCTCGTGCGCGATGAGCGCAGAGAGGAACGCGATATTGCTCTGGATCCCGCGCACGACGAACTGGTCGAGCGCCGCACGCATTCGGGCGATCGCATCGTCGCGGTCCTCGCCCCAGGTGACCAGCTTCGCGACCATGGGGTCGTAGAACATCGACACCTCACCACCTTCAAACACGCCTGTATCAACGCGCACGTGCTCATCCTCGGCCGGCGGACGGTAATAGACAAGTCGTCCCGTCGACGGCAGGAAGTTGCGGAACGGATCCTCGGCATAGACGCGCGCCTCGATGGACCAGCCGTTGATTCCAACATCCTTTTGTTCGAGCGGCAGTTTTTCACCGGCCGCGACCTTGATCATGAGCTCAACGAGGTCGACGCCCGTGGTGAGCTCCGTCACCGGGTGCTCGACCTGTAAGCGAGTATTCATCTCGAGAAAGAAAAAGTTCCTGTCCTTGTCGACGATAAACTCGACCGTGCCCGCCGATTCGTAGTCAACGGCCCTGGCCAGCGCAACCGCCTGCTCGCCCATCGCCTTGCGCGTCTTCTCGTCAAGGAACGGCGACGGCGCCTCTTCGATGACCTTCTGGTGACGGCGTTGCAGCGAACATTCACGTTCGTTGAGGTAGATGCAATTTCCGTGGCCGTCGGCCAGCACCTGGATCTCGATGTGGCGCGGCTCTTCGATGAACTTCTCGATGAACACACGATCATCACCGAAGCTCGACTTTGCCTCGTTGGTCGCACGCTCGAATCCGTCGCGGCATTCGTCATCGTTGCGCGCGACGCGCATGCCCTTGCCACCACCACCGGCACTCGCCTTGAGCATCACCGGGTAACCAATTCCCTTCGAGATATCGACCGCATGATCGGCGTCTTTTACGACATCCGTATAGCCGGGGATCGTGTTGACCTTCGCCTTGTCTGCGAGCCTCTTGGACGTGATTTTGTCACCCATCGCTTCGATGGCCTTGGTCTTCGGCCCTATGAACGCGATCTTCTGCTTCGCCAGCGCTTCGCAGAACGATGAATTCTCAGAGAGGAAACCGTAACCCGGGTGCACGGCCTGCGCACCGGTATCGAGGCAGGCCTGGATAATGCGAGCGGCGACGAGGTAAGACTCCGCCGACGGCGCCGCACCAATGTGCACCGCTTCGTCGGCGAGTTGTACATGCAACGCGTCGCGATCGGCCTCCGAGTACACGGCGACGGTCTTGATACCCATCTTCTGCGCGGACTTGATGACGCGGCAGGCAATCTCGCCACGGTTGGCAATCAGTATCTTGTCAAACAATGCAGGCCCCCAATCTCTTGCTTCTCAGCACTGCGCTAGAGCGGAATGTTGTCGTGCTTGCGCCACGGGTTGTCGAGCTTCTTCTCGCGGAGCATGGCCAGCGAGCGACAGATGCGTTTGCGCGTCGCGTGCGGCGCGATGACGTCGTCGATATAACCACGGCTTGCGGCAATAAACGGATTAGCAAACTTCTGCCGATACGCTTCGGTAAGTTCGGCAATCTTCTCCACGTTGCCGATGTCCTTGCGGAAGATAATCTCGACCGCACCCTTTGGCCCCATGACCGCGATCTCGGCGCTGGGCCAGGCGAGATTGACGTCGCCACGCAAGTGCTTGGATGCCATTACGTCGTAGGCGCCACCGTAGGCTTTGCGTGTAATGACCGTGACCTTGGGCACAGTCGCCTCGGCATAGGCGAACAACAGCTTGGCACCGTGCTTGATGATGCCGCCGTATTCCTGGGCAGTACCCGGCATGAAGCCCGGTACGTCGACGAGCGTAACGATCGGGATGTTGAACGCGTCGCAGAAACGCACGAAGCGTCCGGCCTTGATCGATGACTTGATATCGAGGCAGCCCGCCTGCACGAGCGGCTGGTTCGCGACGATGCCGACCGGATTGCCTTCCATACGCGCAAACCCGATAACGACGTTCTTGGCGTGCTCGGGCTGCAATTCCATGAACTCGTTGTCATCGACGATCTTGTGGATCGCTTCCTTGATGTCGTAGGGCTTGTTCGGGTTGTCGGGTACGAGCGTGTCGAGCGACATTTCCATGCGTTCGGCAGGATCCGGCGTCGGCCGGTACGGTGCCTTCTCGCGGTTGTTCGACGGCAGGTAGTTGATGAAACGCCGCACCATCTGCAGTGCCTCGACGTCGTTCTCGTACGCGCGATCGCAGACACCCGAGATCGTCGAATGCGTCACGGCGCCGCCGAGATCTTCGGCCGTGACTTCCTCGTGGGTTACGGTCTTCACGACGTCAGGGCCCGTCACGAACATGTACGAGGTGTCCTTCACCATGAATATGAAATCCGTCATCGCGGGCGAATACACGGCACCGCCGGCGCAGGGCCCCATTACGAGCGAGATCTGTGGCACAACGCCAGATGCCAGCATGTTGCGCTGGAACACCTCGGCGTAGCCGCCCAGTGAAACGACGCCTTCCTGGATCCGCGCACCACCGGAGTCGTTGAGGCCTATGACCGGCGCACCCACCTTCATGGCCTGGTCCATCACCTTGCAGATCTTCTCGGCATGCGTCTCGGACAGCGATCCGCCAAACACCGTGAAGTCCTGGCTGTAGACGAACACCATGCGGCCGTTGATCGTGCCGTAACCAATCACGACACCATCGCCAAGCACCTTGTTATTTTCCATACCGAAGTCGGTGCAACGGTGTTCGACGAAGGTGTCCCATTCCTCGAAGCTGCCTTCGTCAAGCAGCAACTCGATGCGTTCCCGGGCGGTAAGCTTGCCGCGCGCGTGCTGCTTGTCGATGCGCGCCTGGCCGCCGCCGAGGGCTGCCGCCGCACGCTTCTCCGCTAACTGGTCGACAATCTCTTTCATGACGCTCTCTTTTCCCTGATCTTGTCGAGCACTTCGCGAGCTGCTTCGACGATATTGGTGCCCGGCCCGTAAATGGCCGAAACGCCCGCTGCGTACAACGTGTCGTAGTCCTGCGGCGGGATGACGCCGCCGCAGATGACGATGATATCCGACGCATCCTGCGTCTTCAGGCCATCAATGACCTGCGGCACCAGCGTCTTGTGACCGGCGGCCTGCGACGATATCCCGATTGCATGCACATCGTTTTCGATCGCTTCACGCACAGCCTCTTCGGGTGTCTGGAACAGCGGGCCGATGTCGACGTCGAAACCGAGATCGGCAAAGCCCGTCG
>SHLT01000178.1 GCA_004282875.1 Chromatiales bacterium
GATTTCAAGATTGCGGCCGTCTCGTTTACCGCTTATCAGGATCTCGCCGCCGTCCGGCATAAGTTCGATGCCGTGGTAAATCGCATTTTCGACCAGCGGCTGAATCGTCAGGCTCGGGATGCGGGCTCTCATGGGCAGCTCGCTGATGTCCCAGCGCACGTTAAGGCGATCGCCAAGGCGCAGTTTTTCGATGCGCTGATAGATCGCCGCCACTTCCAGCTCTTCCTTGAGGCTGGTTCGATCCCGGGTGCTCGACAGGCTGGCGCGCAACAGGTCAGACAGGTCCTCCACGGCTTCCTCTGCCTGACGCGGGTCGGAGCGCGTCAGCGACGCAATCGTGTTCATGCTGTTGAACAGAAAATGCGGACGAATCAGCGCCTGCAGGGCGCTGATTCGGGCCTGGGCCTCGAGAACAATGCTGCGCCGCCACTCGCTGGACACATACAGGTAGCGCATCGCGAGGGCGACAAAAATGGAGCTGATCGCCAGCGTTCGTAAAATGAAGTCCAGGTGCGAGTCGTTGATGACGGAGGTGCCGGTCATGCGCCATGGAATTTGCCAGGCCAGCTCGGCGACGATAAGCGTCATCAGTACGAGAACGACGAAGCCGATCACAAATGCGCGCTTCTTGCCGGCACGTTCCAGACGCGTGCGAAGCTGGCACAGAATGGCCGAACCCAGCAGCGTCAGCCACAGGACAAAGAGCGATGTTTTCGATAATGACAGCAGGAACTGCCCGTCGGGCGTATGCGCCGCCAGCGTGAGCACGATCGCGACCAGTTCGGCGACGAGCAGCACAATAAACAGCGTTCCCGCTGCACAGAAGTCAGGCAGGTAGACCTGGGTGTCCTGGCTCGTCGAATCTGGTGCAGCCGTCAAACGCGCGCTCCTTCAAACCTAGCGGGCATTGTACCGCCCGCAGGCGTGCGGCGCGCGGCCGCGGGTTCGATTACTCAGGAACAGTATTCGGTGATCTGTTCTTCGGCTTTCTGGCGTGCGTTTTCGCGCTGCGCATCGTCAAGGTACACGCGCTCGCCGTTTTCGTCGGTACGATACAGGCGTTGCGACTGCAGGTAAGTCTCGAGACGTGCGCGTGCTCTGTCACACTGTTGAGCACGTTCGGCGGCCATGGCCTCTTGCTCGGCCGCTTCCTCTTGTGAGGCGGCGGCAACAGAGCGTGCCTCGCGTCGGGCAGTGGTGGCATCAACACGGGCCTGAACGCGCTGCTGTACTGCCGCGTTGTCCGTGCGGGTATACGTCATGGCCAGGCGTTCTTCGGTGCTGGCGCCGCTCGGGCGGTCCCCGTAGTGCACGGTGCCGTTTTCGTCAGTCCACTTGTAAATCTCGTTAGCCATAGCACCGCTGGCAACGGTCATCGCCATTACTGCGCAAAAGAGAGCTATTCGTTTACTTTTCATATCGGTCCTTCCCGGAAGCTGGCGCCTCACCTGGACGAATTAATGTCTGACAATTAGATCACGAGGGGAGTGAATTTGGCGTGAACATGATCACAGCGAGATCTGGACTTTTGCGTCGGGCAGAACGAAAAAAGCGGGCCTCGCGGCCCGCTAAGTCCCTGATCTATTGAGAATAATAGAAAGGGAGGGGGGAAAAGCGGGACACCGCCGTGATGACCGTTATGGCAAATCAGGCGGTGCCCCGGCAGGGGTTTACTCAGCCGACGTGAACTCGGGATAGGCTTCGAGGCCACACTCCGAAAGATCCACACCCTCGTATTCTTCCTCTTCCGAGACGCGAATGCCGATGATCAGCTTCAGCACGAACCAGAAGGCGAGGCTGACGAGGAAGGCCCAGGCAAAGATGCTCACCACGCCGACAAACTGACCTTTGAACGTCGCATCGCCATTGGTGAACAGTACGGCCATAACGCCCCAGATGCCGACCGTGCCATGCACGGAAATCGCACCCACCGGATCGTCAATCCTGATCTTGTCGAACGCAACGATGGAGGCGACGACGATGAGGCCGCCGACGGCACCGATCGTGGTTGCGATTAGCGGCGACGGAGAGAGCGGATCCGCAGTAATGGCCACGAGTCCCGCGAGTGCGCCGTTGAGGGCCATCGTCAGGTCTGCCTTGCCGAACCAGAGGCGCGATAACAGCAGGGCAAACACCAGGCCGCCAGCGGCTGCCATATTGGTGTTTACAAAGACCAGGGAGACGGCGTTCGCTTCTGCAACATCGGAGACCTTGAGTTCGGAGCCACCGTTGAAGCCGAACCAGCCCAGCCAGAGGATCAGCGTGCCTAGCGTGGCCAGCGGCAAATTGCAGCCGGGGATCGCGTTGATCTCACCGTTCTTGCCGTACTTGCCTTTGCGTGCGCCGAGCACGATAACGCCCGCCAGGGCGGCTGCCGCACCACACAAATGCACGGTACCGGAGCCGGCGAAATCAAAGTAGCCAAAGCTTTCGGACAGGAAGCCGCCACCCCAGTTCCAGAATCCCTGGATCGGGTAGATAAAGCCGGTCAGGAGGACCGCGAAGGCGAAGAACGACCAGAGCTTCATGCGCTCGGCCACAGCGCCCGAGACGATCGACATCGCGGTTGCCACGAACACAACCTGGAAGAAGAAGTCCGAGAGTCCCGAATAGTAGGTTTCACCGCCGCTGGCGATCACGTCGGCTGCCGCATTGTCACTGCGGCCAAGCATGCCGTCGCCGAACTGCAGGAACAGGTTGGATGCTTCGGCGGGGTACATGATGGTGTAGCCGCAGATCATGTACATGATGCACGCGATCGAATACAGGCCGACGTTCTTGGTCAGAATCTCAGCCGTGTTCTTGGCGCGAACGAGCCCGGCCTCGAGCATGGTAAAGCCCGCGGCCATCCACATGACGAGCGCGCCCATGACAAGAAAGTAAAATGTGTCCAGCGCGTAGGCGAGTTCAGTGACCTGCGCTGCGATTTCTGTTGTTTCCACGATATTTCCTCCCTGTCCTATACGGCTTCGGTACCGGTCTCACCGGTACGAATACGAATGGCTTCTGCGAGTTCAGAAACGAAAATCTTGCCGTCTCCGATCTTGCCCGTGCGTGCCGTGTTGGCGATGGCTTCCACGACCTGCTCCACGACCTCGTCCGCGACGGCGAGTTCGATCTTGGCCTTGGGAAGGAAGTCGACGACGTATTCGGCGCCGCGATAAAGTTCGGTGTGGCCGCGCTGGCGACCGAAGCCCTTTACCTCGGTGACGGTGATGCCCTGGATGCCGATTTCGGCTACGGCTTCACGCACGTCGTCCAGTTTGAACGGCTTGATAATCGCCGTGATCATTTTCATTGCTGTTCCCCTATGGTTTTGGAAGGGGCGGCATCGAGGCCGCCCCAGCGTTGATTAGTTCAGGTCGAACGACTTGCCGACGGTGAAGACAATGGACTCTTCGTCGTCGCCAACGAGGTCGTCATTGGCGAAAATCAAGGCGACGCCGAGATCGATCTCGGCAACCGTTGCGCCGTAGCCGAGCTCAAGGTATTCGCCGTCAAAGTCCTGCGAAAATCCGGCGTAGGTGCCGTACAGACCCGATTCGCCTGCCACGGTCAGTGCGTAGTAGGTGTAGTCGAGCTTGGGGCCATCGAAGTTGTCGTATTCACCGATCGCGACGTCCAGTGAGAACATGCCGAAGCCCGTACCCAGGTTGATCTCCTGGTAGGTATCGTCGAAGTCGCCCGTGTAGAAGTAACCCGTGTATCCGATGCTGAGATCGATATCACCGACCGAGGTGCCGTAGCCGAAGTAGCCGTCGACTTCGAGACCGTCACCGACGTCCGCGGCCCAGGCGCCGGCAAAGAAGCCGCCGGTTTCGTAGTCGAGCCCGCCACTGGCGGACGAGTTCTTCTGGAAGATGCCGCGATAGTGGTATTCGCTCGCATAACCGAGGTTTGCCGAAAAATCGGCCGAGGCGATGCTGCTGCCAAGCAGCAGGCTGGTGAGAAGCGTAAGGCGTGTTGCGTGTTTCATGATCTGGTTCCTCTTGGAAAAGTTGGTTTCTTTGCGCTCTCTTAGAGCAGGTTGCGTGCCAACTTCAAAAAAGATAGGAAAAACAGCGAGTTGCCCCTGTAACCAATCAGCGCATGCGTCAATGTGGTGCACGCACTACGGGCACTGCCCCATTTCGGC
>SHLT01000179.1 GCA_004282875.1 Chromatiales bacterium
GAGTTCGAAATCCTCTACGGCGAGGGTATCTCGCGTATGGGCGAGATCATCGACCTCGGTGTACAGCACGGCATCGTCGACAAGGCGGGTTCCTGGTACAGCTACGGTGACGATCGCATCGGCCAGGGCAAGGAAAATGTCCGCGAGTTCCTCAAGAACAATCCGGCCATGGCCGAAGAGATCGAAGGCAAGATTCGCACGAAGCTCCTGCCGACGAAGGCCGAGCAGGCCGAGGCGGCTGCTGCAGAGGCCGCCGACGACGCCGAAGAGGCAGCCGAGGCTTAAGCTGCGCACCGCCGTAGCTTGTGACTCGGGTTGGTCAACACCGAATCGTCCCGGGAGATCAACACTGCAATGGCTCGCTTCGCTGCGCTTTATTTGCTGTGTTGATCTCCCGGGACGATCCGGAATCCGATGAAACCAGTCCATGAAGAAATCAACGATCTTCTCCCGGATGAAGGAGAAGATCGCTTTGCTTCGCCGCTCGAAGCTCGCAAGAAAGCCATGGACTTCCTGGCCCGCCGCGAATACGGCCAGACCGAGCTCATAAGGAAGCTGGCGGATAAGGGCTTCGAGCGAGATGTGGCCGAGCAGGCCGTTTGCCAGCTGACCGAGGACGGTTTGCAGAGCGACCAGCGCTTCGCCGAGAGTTTCGTGCAGTCACGCATCAACCAGGGCAAAGGGCCGGTGCGCATTCGTACGGACCTCGGACAGCGTGGCATCCCGGATTCGACGATCGAGATAGCGCTCGAGGAGGCTGACCCGGATTGGCGCGCCCTGGCGCGTGAGCAGCGCCACAAGAAATTCGGCATCGCCGTCCCATCCGACTTCAAGGAAAAAGCCCGCCAGATGCGGTTTCTCCAGTACCGCGGGTTCGAGCAAGACCATATTCAATCGGCGTTTTAGCCGTTACCATACTTCCTATGAAGACCATGACGAGCAATGAGCTCCGCCAGGCGTTCCTGGATTTCTTTCGTGAACACGGCCACGAGGTCGTCGCGAGCTCTCCCCTGGTGCCGGGCAACGATCCGACACTGCTGTTTACCAATGCCGGCATGGTCCAGTTCAAGGACGTATTCCTTGGTGACGACAAGCGCAAATACTCGACGGCTGCATCGTCACAACGTTGCGTGCGAGCGGGCGGCAAGCATAACGATCTCGAGAATGTGGGTTACACGGCCCGCCACCACACGTTCTTCGAGATGCTCGGCAACTTCAGCTTCGGCGACTATTTCAAACGCGAGGCCATTCAGTACGCCTGGGATTTCCTGACCAAAACGCTCGGCCTTCCCGAGGAGCGCCTGTGGGTCACGGTCTTCGAAGACGACGACGAGGCGGCGGATATCTGGCTCGAGGAGATGAAAGTCGATCCGCAGCGCTTCTCGCGTCTTGGCGCGAAGGACAACTTCTGGGCGATGGGCGATACCGGTCCCTGTGGGCCGTGCAGCGAGATCTTCTTCGATCATGGCGAAGATGTTCAGGGGGGACCACCCGGATCGCCCGATGAAGACGGCGATCGTTATGTCGAGGTCTGGAACCTGGTCTTCATGCAGTTCGATCGTTCGGCCGATGGCGAGATGACGCCGTTGCCAAAACCGTCGGTCGACACGGGCATGGGGCTCGAGCGCATCGCGGCTGTGATGCAGCAGGTGCACAGCAACTACCAGATCGACCTGTTCGCTCACCTGATTCAGTCAACGGCTGATGTGCTGGGCGTCGACAATGACGGTTCAAGTTCGCTCAACGTCATTGCCGACCACATCCGCGCCTGTTCCTTCCTGATCGTCGACGGCGTGCTCCCGGGTAACGAGGGCAGGGGCTATGTATTGCGGCGCATCATTCGCCGTGCGATTCGTCACGGCAAGAAACTCGGCACGAACGACCTGTTCTTCCACAAACTCGTGGCGCCGCTCGTGCAGGAAATGGGCGAGGCTTACCCGGAACTGGCCAAGGCGCAGGCACACGTTGAGAAGGTGCTCGCAAAAGAAGAAACGCGTTTCGCCGAGACTCTCGACCAGGGCATGGACATTCTCGAGGCAGCTATTGAAGACCTCGACGGTAAGGAGATTCCGGGTGACGTCGTCTTCAAGCTCTACGACACCTATGGATTCCCGGTTGACCTCACGGCCGACGTGGCCCGCGAGCGTGAGCTGCGTATCGACACGGCTGGATTCGAAGCTGCGATGCAGGGTCAGCGCGACAAGGCCAAGGCGGCCAGCAAGTTTGGAGCCGTCAGCGGCGACGGCCTGAAGACCGACGTGAAGACCGAGTTCCTCGGCTACGACGGTACCGAGAATGCCTGCGAAGTGGCCGCGCTGTTCAAGGACGGGGCTGCCGTGGACGAACTCGCGGACGGCGACGACGGTGCGGTCGTTCTCGCATCGACACCGTTCTATGCGGAATCGGGCGGACAAATCGGCGATACCGGCATTCTCGTGACCGACGGCAAGCTGTTCCGTGTCGACGACACGCAGAAGAGCGGCGATGCCAACGTGCATTTCGGCACGGTTGAGCAAGGCTCGCTCAAGGTTGGGGACTCGGTCGAGGCTGTTGTCGACGCCGAGCGCCGCCAGGCTATCCGCCTCAATCACACGGCGACCCACCTGATGCATGCGGCCTTGCGACAGGTGCTGGGCGACCACGTTACCCAGAAGGGATCGCTGGTTGCGCCAGACCGGCTGCGCTTCGACTTCTCGCATTACGAAGGTGTCACGGCCGGGCAACTGCAGGAGATCGAGGACCTCGTGAATGCAGAGATTCGGAAGAACACGCCTGCGCAAACCGAGCACATGACCTACGACGATGCGATCGAGTCCGGCGCCATGGCACTGTTCGGTGAGAAATACGGCGACAAGGTTCGCGTACTCCGACTCGGCGACTTCTCGGTCGAGCTCTGCGGCGGTACCCATGTCGATCGCACGGGCGATATCGGTGTCTTCAAGATCACGCACGAAGGCGGCGTCGCGTCTGGTGTGCGTCGCATCGAGGCCGTGACGGGGCAGGGCGCCATGGAGTGGATCGATGGCAATCAGCAAACGCTGCACGACCTGGCTGGACTACTGCGTAGCACGCCCGACCAGGCGGCGACCAAAGTCGAGCAGTTGCTGAAGCGAACCAAGGACCTCGAGAAGGATCTGGCCGCCGCGAAACAGGCCCTCGTCACCGGGCAAGCGACCGATCACTCGGACGCCGTCCAGGAAATAGCGGGTATCAAGGTGCTGGCGACACGCATGGATGGCGCCGACGCCAAGACCCTCCGAGATGCTGTAGACAAGTTCAAGGACAAGCTCCAGAACGCCGTCGTGGTGCTGGGCTCGGTGGATGACGGCAAGGTCCGGCTGGCCGCGGGCGTCACGAAAAACAACACCGATAAGGTCCGCGCGGGCGACCTGATCAAGCCCGTGGCCGAGCAGGTGGGTGGAAAAGGCGGCGGCCGCCCCGACTTCGCACAAGCCGGCGGCACCGACCCGACAAAACTTGACCAGGCGCTCAAATCAGTATCTGCCTGGGTTGCGGAACAACTGTCCTGATCGACGTGTCCAAGCCAACGGGCTGTTGATCGCATCCGTAACGGGCATCCAATGCCAGTTTCGGCTAGTATTACAACAGTTTAAGGAAGTACGACGCGTAATAAGAACGGGGCAGGAGCCCCGCCAGGCAGGAGTAGGAAGCTATGCTGATTCTAACGCGACGCGCTGGAGAGACGGTCATGATCGGGAGCGATATCACGATCACCGTCCTGGGGGTCAAGGGGAATCAGGTCCGAATCGGGATCAACGCGCCTAAAGACGTCGCAGTGCACCGGGAAGAAATCTACGAGCGAATCCAGAGCGAGCAGGCCTCTGGAGAGAAGCCCGAGTCCGACTGAAAGGGCCGGACGAAAAAAGCCGCCTTACCGCTTTACCCACGTATTCTGTGCCAGTAACATGCGCAGTCCGCGCGAGCGGCATGCGCTGTGGAGAGATGGCTGAGTGGTCGACAAAATTGCAGGAGCAATTTTGGACGCCCGCAGGGCGCCCGAAGGGCGAGGGGCAGGATGCCCCGAGTCAAAGCGCTCCCCTGCTAAGGGAGTAAGGGTTAAAAGCCCTTCGAGGGTTCGAACC
>SHLT01000087.1 GCA_004282875.1 Chromatiales bacterium
TCGGGTTCTCGGCCGCATTGCGCCAGATATTGGCGGGGTCGATATCGAGATGGTGCCAGTCGAGGCCCGTGTCGATCACAGCCACGACGACGGGCGCTGCGTTCGCCGGAACGCTGCTCCACGCGGAATCGATATCGCCCGTCAGGCCGACGCGCTTGATCGCCCACTGGTCGTCGAGAGCCGCGCCCCATGAGTTGCCGCCGTGGCGTCCGGTGCGCGCGAAGTTCGGATCGATTGGTAACTGCACATTCCAACACCCGTTTGCGTAGAAGTTGCTTAATCCCGCCTCGTTAAGTGCCACGACTGCATCACCGAGGTACTGCTCCGGGAACAGCAGGCTCGTATAGGTCGTGCCGCCGAGGTCGTATTGCTGGTTAACGTAACCGCCGAGACTGTCAGGAAAAGAGCCGATCGGCGTCTCGACGTTGAGGCTGCTTGAGCCAAACGTCTCACGCATCAGTTGGCGTAACCTGAGCTCTGACGATTCTCGTAATTGTTCGTCGAGACCAGGGAGTAGATCCTCGCTGGTACGACCTTTGATCGGGCCCTTGTCCGCGCCAGCATCTTTGTATTCGTCTTGCGCATCGGCTGACGGCAATACAGAGGCACCTGTGTCGTATATTGGAAAGACCATGTGAACACGGTCGCCGTCGTACCGGTATTCAGGATGAACCTCCGTGGCCCGCCAGACGCTATCCCAATCTTCTGGACTCAAGCCGGAAGCCGGGCCCCGATCTTCAAAACCCCAGGCTTGGCCCAGTGACAATGTCGGTCGTCCCAGAGGGGCTGGCGTCGCTGTGCCCGCCTTGTCGCAATCAAGGCTCTGGCCTGAATACCAGAGAGTCGGATTCGGGCGGAGTGAGCTACCGACTCCGAACGACCCACGAAGGTATGGCTGGTATTCCGTGCCGAAGTAGGACGCGTCAGGATTAACTTCGGCTTGCGCAGTCATCGACCCCACAATGGCTATCGCCAGGCAGACAAATAGACTGTTCCTCGGGAACCGGTACATCCAAACCCCCTTGAATTCCTTGACAAAACTCCTCCGAGAAGCCCTGCCCGAAACTCTTTTCATTTTTCTGCCTATAATTATAGACCAGACTCGCGGCCCCATCGAACGGCTCAGGGAGTTTCAGGATGAAGAACAAGAACGCGCTGGCAAGCGCGCTGGCACTGTCACTGCTCATCGTCTCGCAGTCGGTTTGTGCGGAAGTCATCGTTACCGGGTCCAAACGATCGGTGGATACGGCAAGCCCGGTCACGGTGATAGACCGGGAAGACATCGAAAACTCGTCGCTCGTCAACCTCGAGGACATCATTCGACAGATGCCCGGCGTGAGCAGCCCGCAATTTACGCCAGGCGGCACCGCGACGATAGATATCAGGGGCTTTCGTCCCGATAGCAGCCTGACTCTGGTCGATGGCATCCGGATCGAATCCGGGCGTGTCGACCTGAACACCATTCCCACCCATTTGCTCGAACGTGTCGAGGTTCTCAGGGGACCTCAGGGCACCCTGTTTGGCAGTGCGGGCAGTTCGGGCGCGGTCAATGTCGTGACTCGTCCTGAATTCAAGCCGAACAACCCGCTCGGATCCTATGTGCTCGACGGCCTCAAGGTTGACCTTAGCGATCTCTGGTTCGCCTATGACAGCAAGGACGACTGTGATGAGACCCACGGCTCGCCAATGCCGCTTTGGACTTATAATCCGGATACGCTCTACGGCGGACCCTTCATCTCGAAAGGTGGTGACTTCTGGGCATGGGGAGATTTGAAGTACGGCTACGAACCGCCATCGCTGTACACACCTGCGCCGAGTGAGCAGTACATACCGGAGATAGATTACTCGCTTCTTCAGAACGAGGGGCAATTCACCTACAACGAGTTCAACAAGCTGCGAGCACGAATTCGCGACTACCCCGGCGTCCTCGAAAAGGACAAAAGCGATTACATTTTTTCCCTGTTTTTCGGCACCCTGTTTTCAGGCTTCGGCAGCCTGTCGGATGACGCGGTAAAGACCGGCAAGTTCGATGCGGACGCCACGTTCGACGACTTCCTCGAGTTCTCACGGGATCGCACCGATGCGGACCGCGCAGTTTTCGAGCGAGGTCCCGGCTCACTGCCGTTCTACCCGTATGCAGGCGCCGAGGATATCCCTGCCGTGCCGGCCGCGGGCAGCGACACGCCAGCGGCGCCACCGGCACCGGAGCCCGCGCCGACGCCGACAGCCACGCTCGGTCCCCGGTCGCGAGATCAGCTTCCTGCCCCGTTCAATAACTATGTCTACCCGCCCGACTATTCGTTCGACTGGAGCAAATGCGACGACGAGGTCAAGGACGAGGACGGCAACACGCAAAAGGGCCGTATGCTCGGGTACCTGGACGCGCGTGGTGATGCCAGGGCGGAGTACTGGTCCCTCGTGGACTTCACGCGTAGCGCAGCGGCTCGCGCGGAAGACGCGGACAAGATTGCCGATGCCGACAGGCGCCTCAAGGAAAACAACGCGCAGCTCCTCGCCGAATGGGAGAACTGCCTGAAAGGTATCGCCACACCACCGCAGCTGGCCGCTGCCGAAGATACTGAATACAGCCTGGGAGTCGGTACGGCATTCTCGGACAAGTTTAATCTGAAGGTCCACTTCGAGTACGCAGATCAAGGCGATGATGCACCGACCGGACCGGTACCCGGCTTGGCCGGCGACCTGAATTTGTTCGATAAACCCGATCGATGGGTCATGGGCGAGCCGATCTGGGACAACAAGGAAAAAGACGTAGAGACCGGTGCCGGCAGCGGCTCCTCAACCGAGTACAGTGACGACACGGGCACCATGACTTTTCCCGGCGCGATCAATGGCACATACCTCTCCACGAAAATGCCGGATCTTGGGCTGGGATACGACGAGGGCATGGCGTTCGATATTGGCGCCCGATACGGCTATGGCGCGGTCAAGCGTGCGATCGGGAAGGACTGGGACATATACGTCGATTACGACCCGTTCAAAAAGCGCGGTGGCCCGAGCATCGGCTTGCGCGTTCCCTATGTGAAGCAGGACAGCGTGTACCTTGAGACTATTCCCGGCTACAACGCTTATTCGGGCACGTCGGACGCTACCGAGAATTACCAGAGCGAATTGTTCAACACCTACGGCACCGATTATTTCTCCATTGGCGGCAAGAATTTCTACGCATTTACGTACCCCGAATTCGGCGGCTTCGACTTCAACCTGCTGGGCAAGGAACGGGGTGCGACGTACTGGGCCAACAATGAATGCGGCGAATCAGCGCTGCCACCCGAAGGCAGCGGCTACCTGACGGCCAGCGAGTCGCCGGTCAAGAGAATCAGCGATCAGTGGGCATTCAGGCACATCGGTTTGTCCGGAGACGAGCCGACGCTCGACGAATTCGCCAAACCCGTTGTCGTCGCTATCATCGACACGGGCCTCGACTGGCACCATCTCGACTTCTCCTGGGACAACCTCTGGCGAAACGAAAACGAAATTCCCGGCAATGGCCTCGACGACGACAATAACGGCTACGTCGACGACATCATCGGCTGGAGCTTCATTGATAATCGCAATCATCCCTGGGACAACGACGGTCACGGAACGGCTGTTGCCGGGATTATCGCCGCAACCCAGGGCAATAGTGCCGGCATCGACGGGATCAACGGCAACGCGAAGATCATGGTGCTCAAGGCGCTCAACAATTTCGGGCGCACGCGGGCGACACATGTCGCCAAGGCCATCGTTTACGCCGCCGACAACGGCGCGCAGCTCATCAACCTGAGCGTCACGGGCCCGGGCTTTCCCAAGGTCGTGCAGGACGCCGTCGACTATGCGGCAGAGAAAGGCGCATTGGTCATCAACGCCTCCGGTAACGAGGCAGAGAACATTGACACTATCCCGGGCATTTTGCGGAACGTCGTCACGGTTGCTGCAACAGGGTCCGACAATAGGCGAGCCGTTTTCTCCAACTATGGAAACGCGGTAGACATTTCCGCACCGGGCATTGATGTCGTGAGCCTGCGCGCACGCGGCACGGACTTCATGTACAACAGCGCCGACACGAGCTACGTGAAGGAAGACGCGTTCCTCGGCGACGACCGGCGTTACTATCGGTCGACCGGCACGTCATTTGCTGCGCCGATTGTCACCGGTATCGCGTCACTGGTGCTGGCGAACAATCCCGGACTAAAGCCGGCTGAGCTCAAGCGGGTACTCGAACAATCGGCCAGAGATATCGAGGCACCCGGCTTCGACCGACTCACAGGATTCGGGATCGTCGACGCCAAAGCCGCACTGGCTGCGGACCCCTCGTTCTACATCTATGCCGGTATCGGCGACGTACAACCGATTACAGTCGATGGACAGACGTTCCTCGAGGCTTTCGGCACTGCGGCTGCTGACCAGTTGGCATCAGCACGACTGGAAATCGGACAGGGTCAATCACCCACGAGCTGGAAGAGTGTCGGCGGTGTATTCGCCGAGGGCGTCAACAACGGCTCTCTGGGTCAGATTCCGATCGATAGCATGGCCGGCGGCGGCACCTGGACAATTCGGCTGCTCGTCAGGCACGCGAACGGGTCCGAGCGCGAAAACCGCTACGTCATTGACCTGTAGAGTCAGCCGTTTGCCAGCTTCTTGCCGAGCTCCACGCCCCATTGGTCGAACGAGTCGATCCCCCAGATCACGCCTTCAACAAACACCTTGTGTTCGTAGAGGGCGATCAGCTGGCCGAGCGTCTCGGGCGTCAGCGTCTTGAAGTGAATCGTGTTGCTGGGCCGGTTGCCGGCATGCACGCGATAGGGCTCGAGGCCTTTATCCGACGTGCCTTCCATGAGTGCCTGCGCCTGCGCCTTGCAGTTCGACGCGGCCAGTTTCGATGTCTCCGGCAACAGGAAGTCGACCGGCACGAAACGTGTGCCCTGGTGCATAAGCTGCATGAAGGAATGCTGCGCATTGCTACCCGCCTCGCCCCAGATGATCATCCCGGTATCGCAGCGCACGGGCTTGCCGTCCATGCGCACGCTCTTGCCGCTCGATTCCATTTGCAGCTGCTGCAGGTACGCCGGAAAGCGGTCCAGGCGATTCGTGTACGGCAGTATCGCCTGTGAATGGGCGCCGAAGAAGTTGTTGTACCAGACGCCCAGCACGGCCAGCAGCACCGGCATGTTCTCGTCCATCGGCGACTGCCGGAAGTGCAGATCCATGCGGCGTCCGCCGGCCAGGATGCCCTTGAAGTTCTCCATGCCGATGACGAGTGCCAGCGACAGCCCGACCGCAGACCATAGGGAATAGCGGCCACCGACCCAGTCCCAGAAGCCAAAGCGGTAGTCCGAGCGGATGCCGAAATCGTCGAGTGCCTCGTGATTCGTCGATGCGGCGACAAAATGGTATTGCACCGCGACGGCATCAAGCTTGTCGACGATCCAGTCACGCGCCGCTCGCGCATTGACCATCGTCTCCTGCGTCGTAAACGTCTTGGAGCACACGACGAACAGCGTCCGTTCAGGATCGAGTTCGTCAATGAGGTCGTCCAGCTGCGTGCCGTCAATGTTGGAGACGCTGTGAAAGCGGAAACCGTCCTTCCAGTACGGGCGCAACGCCCTGCTGGCCATGACGGGACCGAGATCCGAGCCGCCGATGCCGATATTCACGATGTCGGTAATCTTCTTGCGCGTACTACCACGAATCTTGCCGCTGTGTACGCTGTCGACGAACGCTTCCATCTTCGTCAGCACTTCCCAGACTTCGCGCACGCCGGGCGTGTCCAGTGCCACCATGTCGGAGATCTTGGAGCGCAACGCGACGTGCAGAACGGCACGCCCTTCCGTCTGGTTGATTTCCTCTCCCACGAACATCGCTTCGATCGCCGCCGGCACGTTGGCCTGCTTCGCGAGCTGCGCCAGGCTCTTCATCGTCGCGGCACTGACGTGATTCTTGGAATAGTCGAGTGTCAGATCGGAGGCATTGAGGCTGAAACGCTCCGCACGTTTCTTGTCACGCGCAAACAGTTCGCGCAACGCCTTGCGGCGCATGTCGTCTTTGAAGTGTGCTGCCAGTTTCTTCCAGGCTGGAAGATCTGTTGGATAGCGCGCGGATAGTTTTCTGTTCGTGTAGGCGTTGGCCACGGATCGTCCGTCGTCAGGAGTAGAACTCAAGGTACCAGTCTACAAAGTTTTTTACGCCGGTTTCCATGGGCGTGGAAGGCTGGTAGCCGACGTCGTCGGCAAGATCCTGCGTGTCTGCCCAGGTATCCGGCACGTCGCCCGGCTGCATGGGCAGCAGGTTCTTCTCAGCCGTCTTGCCGACGCACTTCTCGATCGCGCCAATGTAATCCATAAGCTCGACGGGCTGCTGATTGCCGATGTTGTAAATGCGGTACGGCGCCCGGCTCGTTCCCGGATCGGGCTTTGCAGGGTCCCAGTTTTCATTCGGCGTCGCCGTGTTATCGCTGGTCCGAACCACGCCCTCGACGATATCGTCGATGTACGTGAAGTCGCGCTTGTGATTACCGTAGTTGAAAACGTCTATCGGCTTGCCTTCGATAATGTTGCGCGTGAACATGAAGAGCGCCATGTCCGGGCGTCCCCAGGGGCCGTACACCGTGAAAAAGCGCAGGCCGGTCGTCGGCAAGTTGTAAAGATTCGAGTACGTGTGCGCCATCAGCTCATTGGCCTTCTTGGTCGCACCATACAGCGCCAGCGGATGATCCACGTTCTGGTGAATCGAAAACGGCATCGTCGTGTTCGCGCCATACACCGAGCTCGATGACGCATAGGTCAGATGCTGAACGTCGTGGTGGCGACAGCCTTCGAGGATATGCAGCGTACCGACGATATTGCTCTCGATGTAGGAATGTGGATTTTCGATCGAGTAGCGCACGCCCGCCTGCGCCGCGAGATGAATGACCTTGTCAAAATTCTCTCTCTTGAACAATGCCTCCATGGCGTCGCGGTCGGCCAGGTCGATGCGCGACATGGAAAAACTATCGTAGTCATCGAGGAGCGCGGCTCGCGCGTCCTTCAGGCTGACGTCGTAGTAGTCGTTGAAATTGTCGAGGCCGACAACGGTATCGCCACGTTCGAGCAGCTTCTTCGATGTATGAAAGCCGATAAACCCGGCCGCGCCGGTGACGAGAATCTTCAAAGCTGTCTCCTAGAGCCGGTCGTCGACGGCATCGGACGGCAGGACGTACTTGATGTCGTACAGCACCGATGTGTCCTTGCAAAACGCATGAATCCCCTCGACGCCAAGCGCCCTGAACTGATCGTGGGCGACCGCGATGATGACTGCATCATACGCCCCTTGATCCGGAGTATCGATGAGGTCGAGATCGTATTCGTCCCTGGCTTCATCCGCATCGACCCATGGGTCGTGCACATCGATCTGCATGCCATACGAAGCCAGTTCGCCCACAATGTCGACAACTTTCGTGTTGCGCAGATCGGGGCAATTCTCCTTGAACGTCAGTCCTAGGATCAAAACGCGCGCACCGCTCGGTTGAATCTCTTTGGTGAGCATCTGCTTGACAACCTGTGACGCGACGTAGAGCGACATGTTGTCGTTGATGCGGCGCCCGGCCAGGATCATCTGCGGGTGGTAGCCAAGCTGTTGCGCCTTGTAAGTCAGGTAGTACGGGTCAACACCGATGCAATGTCCGCCCACGAGGCCAGGCCGGAACGGCAGGAAATTCCATTTGGTGCCCGCCGCGACGAGTACCTCTTCGGTATCGATCCCGACACGGTGGAAGATCATCGCGAGCTCGTTGATCAGGGCAATATTGACGTCGCGCTGCGTGTTCTCGATCACTTTCGCAGCCTCGGCGACCTTGATACTCGACGCCTTGTGCGTGCCTGCGGTGATAATCGACGCGTAGACGTCGTCAACAAAATCCGCGGCCTCCGGCGTCGAGCCGGACGTCACCTTGAGAATCGACGGCAGGCGGTGCTGCTTGTCGCCCGGGTTAATGCGTTCCGGGCTGTAGCCAATGAAAAAGTCTTCATTCATCGTCAGTCCGGAGGCAGCTTCCAGCAGCGGCACGCAAAACTCCTCCGTCGCCCCCGGGTATACCGTCGATTCATAGACGACGATGTCACCTCGCTTGAGGATCTTCCCCAGCGTGTCGCTCGCCGCCCGCAGCGGTGTGAGCAGCGGACGATTGCTATCACCGATCGGCGTCGGCACGGTTACGACGTAGAAGTTGCAGTCCGCGATGTCGCCGACACTTGACGTATACGTCAGGTTTTTCGCCTCCGAAAGCTCCTCGCTGGAGCATTCCAGCGTCGAGTCCGTACCGCCCTTAAGGTCGGCGACACGGGCCTCGTGAATATCAAAACCGACCGTCGGATATTTCTTGCCGAACTCGACGGCCAGCGGCAGGCCTACATAGCCGAGTCCAACGATGCCAATGCGTAGTTTGTTGATGTCAAAGGACATGAGGAGTCTCCGGAAATCAGGTGCTTATGTAGCACATCCGCATGACGAAATCTGTGCGGAACGTCACTCAGGAATCCGGTACCGAGTTCGGTACCAGTAACCTTATCTCGGTAATAAGGTAACTGGTACCGAATTGGATACCACGATTGGGGTTCCGTCGTTGGATCAGCCAAGGAACCAGAGCGCCAGCAGGCCCGCGATGCTCATCGTAATCGTGTAAGGAAAGGCCATGATGACCATGCGACCGTAGGACAGGCGAATCAGTGGCGCCAGCGCCGACGTCAGCAGGAACAGGAACGCGGCCTGGCCGTTCGGCGTTGCAACGGACGGTATGTTCGTACCCGTGTTGATCGCAACGGCGAGCCCATCGAACTGTTCGCGCGTGATGGTGCCGGCCTCATACATCTGCTGCACTTCACCGATATACACGGTGGCTACAAAGACGTTATCACTGATCATCGAGAGACCGCCGTTTGCCAGGTAAAACAAGGCTTCCTGGGTTTTACCCTCATAGGTCATGACCCAATGGATAACCGGCGAAAACAGGTGCTGTTCATGGATGACAGCAACGATGGCGAAAAACACGACGAGGAGTGCTGTGAAAGGCAAGGCTTCCTCGAACGCGTGCCCGATCCGGTGTTCTTCAGTGATGCCGTTCAGGGCCGTCGCCAGCACGATGACGAGCAAACCAACGACACCCGGTTCGGCGAGGTGTAGTCCCAGCGCCAGGATCAAAACGAGTGCCACGAGACCCTGCACGACAATCGCGACCTTCTCTTCACGCGTGCGCTTGGCCGCCATGTCGTTGTCGAAATCCTCGAGGACCTCGCGCACTTTCGGCGAGAGCTGCGCGCCGTAGCCAAAAGATTTCGTCAGCTCGAGCCCCATACAGGTCAGCAGCCCGACAACCAGCACCGGCATCGAAATATGCGCCATCTTCAGGAAGAACTCGACAAACTCCCAGTCCATGACCTCGGCAATCAGCAGGTTCTGCGGTTCACCGACGAGGGTGGTAACACCACCGAGTGCCGTACCGATCGCACCGTGCATCATGAGACTCCTGAGAAACGCCCGGAAGTTTTCGAGGTCACCGCGATGCAACTCGACCACCTGGTCATCCGTCGTTGGGTCATGGTCGTGGTCAAACTTCTTGCCCGACGCAACCTTGTGGTAAACGGAGTAGAAGCCAACCGCGACCGTGATGATAACGGCCGTAACGGTCAGTGCATCAAGAAACGCAGAGAGGAATGCTGCCGTAAACGAAAACAGGAGCGACAGGAGGACCTTGGAACGCACACCGAGAAGAATCTTGGTGAACACGAACAACAGCATCTCTCGCAGGAAGTAAATACCGGCGACCATGAACATCAAAAGCATGATGACGGGAAAGTTCACTTCGGCCTCGTGAAACACCATCTCCGGCGTCGCGAGGTTCAGGACGATCGCCTCGACCGCAAGCAAGCCGCCCGGCTGCAGCGGGTAACACTTCAATGCCATGGCCAGCGTGAAGATGAACTGCAGAACCAGGACCCAGCCCGCAACGAACGGATCGTACAGCGCAATGATCGGGTTCATCATCAGGAACCCGATGATCGTCAGCTTGTACCACTGCGGCGAGTTGCCGAGAAAATTATTACGGAACGCGTCCGTCATCGTATAGGCCATTTAGTTTTTGTCCTTCTTGTTGCACGCCCTGCGTCGGGGCGGACTGGGCATTCTAGTCAAAATCCCAGACACACGCACCGGATTTGCGAATTTTCTCGAGCATGGCCTCATGCGCAGCGGCCTCGTCCGGGGTGGCCTTGATGACCGACAGCTTGTACGCGCCTGCCGGGCGCGCGTCGCGCGCACCTGCGCCTCCCGCAGCCACTCCCGCGTCGCCGGGCGCCACTCCCGCCGGCATGCCGTTCTCAGTTTCTTCGTCGAGCAGCAGGCTCGACTGCCCACCGGTCATCGCCAGGTACACGCGTGCCAGCAATTCCGAGTCGATCAGGGCCCCGTGAACATCGCGCTTGGATGCATCCACCGCGTAGCGTTTGCAGAGCGCATCGAGACTGTTGCGTTGCCCGGGGTGGATCTCGCGCGCCAGCGTCAGCGTGTCGAGAACAGAGCAATGCTCGGTGATCTTGGGCGCAGAATGCTTCATGAGCCGCAGTTCGTGCTCGATGAAGCCGACGTCGAACTCGGCATTGTGAATGACGAGCTCGGCGCCTCTTACGAACTCCAGGAAATCGTCAACAACCTCGGGAAAACGCGGCTCGGTTTCGAGTTGCTCGCGGCTGATGCCATGCACAGCCTCTGCGCCCTCGTCGATATCGCGGTCCGGGTTCAGGAAGCGATGAAACTCGCGCCCGGTTAATCGCCGGTTGACCATCTCGATACAACCAATTTCGATGATGCGATGACCCTGCGTAACCGACAGACCGGTGGTTTCCGTATCAAGAACGATTTGTCTCATAGTTCGTCGATCCCCTGGTTTGCCAGTGCGTCGGCTTCTTCATTACCCGGGTTGCCGTCGTGGCCCTTGACCCACTTCCACTTGATGTCATGGCGGTCGGTCGCTTCATCAAGCGCCATCCACAGTTCCTTGTTCTTCACCGGCTTCTTCGCCGCGGTTTTCCACCCGCGCTTCTTCCAGTTCGCCATCCACTCGTTGATCCCGTCCATGACGTATTTCGAGTCGGTGTACAGCGTCACCTTGCTCGGGCCCTTCAACGCGTTCAACGCCTCGATAGCGGCTGTGAGCTCCATCCTGTTATTGGTGGTTTCCGGATCGCCGCCATGCATCGTTTTGCGATGGTGCCCCGCGATAAGCACAGCGCCCCAGCCGCCCGGCCCCGGATTCCCCCTGCAGGCCCCGTCGGTATAGATCTCAATCGCTCGTGTCAAAACGGATTCTTGATACTCGTGTGGATGGTTCGGCCAGTCCCGTGACGACCTTCGGCTTGCGGCGCCAGAGCGGCCTCACCGGCGTCAGCGTACTGACCCGCTTTTGCGCAGTGAGCATATAGCATGCCGCCAATTCGGGCCACAGCGCCTGACCCCGTCGTTCCCACTTCTGCGATGCGCTCACCGATTTGCGCGGCAGCGGCCAGCGGAAGAAATAGCGCGTCTCGCTCTGAATGCGCATGTCCAGCAGCTTGAGCCAGTCCCGGATACGACGCTGCGAGATCGTGTGATCCGCCCCCGGCGGCATACCGGCGCCCGGAATCAGCCGGCGCAGGCCCCACAATCCGCCCGGCTTGAAGCCGAGGATCACGAGATGCCCGTTCGCACGCAGTACGCGGTCCACTTCACGGAGAATCTCATGCGGACGATCGCTGAAATCGAGCGTATGTGGCAACAGGATTGCGTCGATGGAGTCGCTTTCGACCGGCAGCCGGTGAAACTCACCGACGGCGCCAGGTTCCCCAAGCGCCGTCTCGGCGATCAGCGCGCAACGCTGGGTCCGGGTGAAGCGAATAAAAGTCCGGTTTTCGCCCCAGATCCCGAGTTGCAGGCAGTGTTCACCGAAGATCCCGTCAAAGGCATCTTCCACGACTCGCGCTTCTTGCTGCACCAGCGCTTCGCCCAATGGTGACTGCAGCCAGTCCTGCGTTTTGTGTGAACTTAACCCTTGCACAACTTTTTCGCCTCAGTAGGATAGCCCGATGTCTTACATAAACCGGACCTTGAGCCGTCAATTATCGCAGAGATTTCGGGCCTTTGGCGCCATCTCCGTCACCTTTTTCGCATTCTTGACGACGCCCGCGGCCGCTGAGCCGGTGCTCACGCTGATTTCGCCCGTCGCCGGCATCGATATGCCCTCCACACCTGCCAGGGCTGAGGACGTGCTTTCGAGGCTGCGAGCTGGCTTTGAACTGACCTACGAAGACAATCAGCGCACGACCGCCGAACGCAACTGGTTTGCCAAGCACCCGGAATACCTGAACCGGGTGTTTACTCGGGCTCAACGCTACCTGCCCCACATTCTCGCCGAACTCGAGCGCCGCGATATGCCGCTCGAACTCGCGCTTCTGCCGATCGTCGAGAGCGCCTACGACCCGTTCGCCTACTCGCACGGCCGCGCTGCGGGCCTCTGGCAAATGATCCCGGGAACGGCCAAGCGGTTTGGCATCAAACAGAACTGGTGGTACGACGGTCGCCGTGACGTCGTCGACTCGACCCGGGCCGCTCTTGACTACCTCGAATACCTCGAGGAGCTTAACGACGGCAACTGGCTCAATGCCATCGCCTCCTACAATTCCGGCGAAGGCAATGTGCTTCGCGCTGCTCGCAAGAACCGCAAGGCCGGCAAACGGATCGATTTCTGGTACCTGAAGCTACCGAAAGAAACGAGCATGTATGTGCCGAAGTTGCTGGCACTCGTCGAAATCGTGGCGGACCCGGGCAAGTACAACCTGACGTTGCCGGAAGTACCGAACGAGCAGCAGTTCGTGATCACGGACATCGATACGCAGCTCGACCTGGCGCTGGCAGCAGAACTCGCTGGCGTGAACGTCGATACGATTTACCAGTACAACCCGGGCTACAACCGCTGGTCGACAGATCCGGCCGGACCGCACCGCCTGGTCATGCCCATCGATGTCGCGGACCGCTTCACGGCGGCGCTCGAACAGGTACCGGAGCGCGAACGGGTACGCTGGCAGCGCCACAAGGTCAAAAGCGGCGAAGCCATCTCGCAAATTGCAGAGAAGTACAACACCACCGTGTCGGCCCTGCGAGCCGCCAACAACCTGCGTGGCAACACGATTCGTGCCGGCCATCACCTGATGATCCCGGTCGCCACCAAGCCGCTCAGTGCCTATAGCCAGAGCGCGGACGCGCGGCTCGAAAAGACGCAGAATCGCAAGCGCGCAGACAACAAGATCGAACACATCGTTCGCAGTGGCGAGAGTTTTTGGACGATATCGCGGCAGTATGGCGTGACGCATCGTTCGCTGGCGAAATGGAACGGCATGGCACCCGGTGACACGCTCTCGGTCGGCAAAAAGCTCGTCGTCTGGTCGAACGGTTCCGTCGCCAAGGCAGAGCAGCCGCGCACCTCACCGACCGACGCACTGGGCAATACCACGCGCAAGCTGCGCTACACGGTTCGCAATGGCGATTCGCTGTACCTGATCGCCCGCAAGTTCCGCGTCGGAATCGACCAGATCGCGCGCTGGAACGGCATTGACAGGAACAAGATCCTGCGGCCGGGCCAGAAACTCACCATGTATGTCGATGTAACGGCACAGTCCAGCTAGAATACCCCCAAACCAAGAACCACCTGGGGAACTACATATGGGCTTCATGGCCGGCAAGAAGGCGCTGATCGTTGGCGTCGCAAGTGATCGTTCGATCGCGTCTGGTATCGCGGAGGCGTTTGCCCGCGAAGGCGCCGAAATTGCATTCACCTATCAGAACGACAAGCTGCGTGGACGCGTCGAGAAGCTCGCCGAGCGTCTCGGTCAGAATACCGACCTGCTGTATCCCTGCGACGTTACCTCCGACGAGGAGATCGACGCCGTGTTCACCGAGCTTGGCAAGCAATGGGATGGCCTGGATATCATCATCCATTCTGTCGGCTTCGCTCCGCGCGAACAACTCGCCGGTGGCTTTACCGAATCGATCACACGCGAGGGCTTCGCCATCTCGCATGACATTTCCGCCTACAGCCTCGCCGCGCTCGCCAAGGCCGGCCTGCCGATGATGGAAGGACGCGACGGCGCGATCCTCGCGCTGACTTACGACGCGGCGACCAAGGTCGTCCCGAACTACAACGTGATGGGGCTCGCCAAGGCCAGCCTGGAGTCCTGTGTGCGCTTCCTGGCCGCCGACCTGGGTCCCAGGGGGATTCGCGTCAACGCGATCTCTGCGGGCGCTGTGAAGACGCTGGCGGCGGCGGGCATCGGCGGCTTCCGCAAGATGCAGCACTACGCCGTGAAGGCGTCTCCG
>SHLT01000088.1 GCA_004282875.1 Chromatiales bacterium
GCCCTGCCACCCCGCGTAAAACTCGAGCACCTCGCGCGCCTGCTCGACCGGCCAGACGATCATGCCCGAGTAAATATTTCTGTCGAAGTCATGCAGCTGGAAATCGAACCGCGTAACGGCACCGAAGTTTCCGCCGCCACCACGAATCGCCCAGAAAAGGTCCGGTTCCTGCTCCGCACTGATGTATCGGACCTGGCCGTCTGCAGTGACGATTTCCGCACCGAGCAGGTTGTCGATCGTCAGCCCGTATTTGCGGTTCAGGCGACCGAAACCGCCGCCCGTGGTGTAGCCGCCGACACCGGTATGCGACACGACGCCGGCCGTGGTGACAAGGCCTTGCGCCAGCGTGGCATCGTCGAGATGGCCGAGTAAGGCGCCGCCGGCCGTCATGCCGATTTTGTTGTCTGTGTCGACTTCAACGTTCGTCATATGTGACAGGTCGACAACGATGCCGTCGTCGCAAATCGACTTGCCAGGCCAGCTGTGGCCACCGCCGCGAACCGCGGTCAGAAGGCCGTGATCCCTGGCGAAGTTGACGGCCTGGGCCACGTCCGCGCTGGTCAGGCAGCGGGCGATCAGTGCGGGCCGCTTGTCGTGCATGCCGTTCCAGATTTTGCGCGAGCCCTCATAGTCGGGGTGGCCGGAGAGTATGACGGGCCCGGCCATGGCTTCCCCGAGCTCGCGAACCATGGCTTTGGTGAGCTCGATCTCGGCGCCGTCTAGCGAGACGGCACGGATGCTGGCCTCAGCCTCTGTTGCAAGCGGCGCTTTCTCGCCGCAGGCCGTGAGTACCGGCATCGAAGCCGCAACACTTGCGGCCAGCGTGGTCTTGCAGAATTTCCGTCGATCCATTTGAGCGCCCTCTCCGATTTTTGTTATTCATTAGATTCTAGTAGAGGAATTCGAATGCGCTACTTTCGGATTGTCAGTGGTGGTCTGACTCCGGCTTGAGCTCGCGGCTCATGAGCGCCTCGACGGCGGCGCGCGGCGAAACGCCTTCGTAGAGAATGCGATAGACCTGGTTGACGATCGGCATCTCGACGCCGAGTTCTTCGGCAACTTCGTGTACCGCTTTTGCCGCCTTCACGCCTTCGACAACCTGCTGGATTTCTTCCTGCGCCTCTTCGATCGTCTTGCCTGCCGCAAGCGCCAGGCCCATGCGGCGGTTGCGCGACAGGTTGTCGGTGCAGGTGAGCACGAGATCGCCCATTCCCGCGAGGCCCATAAACGTTTCTTTCTTCGCGCCAAGCGCTACGCCGAGACGCATGAGTTCGACGAGGCCGCGGTTGATCAGGGCGATGCGCGTGTTGGCGCCGAAGCCAAGCCCATCCGACATGCCGGCACCGATGGCGAGCGCGTTCTTCACGGCGCCACCGACCTCGACGCCGATAATGTCGTCAGAGGTGTACGCCCTGAAGTTGTCGCTGGATATCGCCACGGCGAGCGCCTGCGCGAATTCGTGGTCGTGGGAGGCAATGGTCATCGCGGTTGGCAGTCCTGCGCCCACCTCTTTGGCGAAGGTCGGGCCGGACAGCACGGCGACCGGAATGTCGGGCCCTAGCACTTCGGCCGCGACCTGGTGCGGGAGCTTGCCGGTGCTGAGCTCGAAGCCCTTCGTCGCCCAGCACACCCGGGAGTCCGGGCCGAGCAGCGGCTTGATCCTGGTAAGCGTATCGCGCAGGCCGTGGCTGGGAACCACGACCAGGATGTCCCGGGCGCCCTGCAGGCAATCTTCGAGATCGGGATACGCCCGCAGGTTGTCCGGGAACGGCACGTCGGGCAGGTACCGCTTGTTTTCGCGCTCATCGACCATGGCCTCGAGCAGGTCGAGTTCAACGACGCCCCCGAGGTGTACGTCACACCCAACGCGCGCAAACTGCAGCGCGAGCGCGGTTCCCCAGGAGCCCGCGCCAATGACCGCGATGGTTTTCGGTGCCGTGTCGTTAATTAGTGTGTCTCCGCCTTGCCGGCTGCCGCTTGTTCGGCCAGCTGCTGCTTGGACTGCATGTACAGCGCATCGAAGTTGATCGGCTGCAGCACGAATTCAGGGAAGCCGCCTTTCTGGATCATCGACGCCATGGCCTCGCGGGCATACGGGAACAGGATGTTCGGGCAGAAGCTGCCGAGAATTGCCCCCAGCTCGTCGCCTTCGTAACCGGAAATTTCGAAGAGGCCTGCCTGGGCAAGCTCGACGAGGAACAGCGTCTTGTCGTCGTCCTTCGCCTCGACCGTAATGGTCAAAACGATCTCGTGAGTGTCGCCTTCACCTTCAATGGCGGTGTGCGAACTGCGCAAGTTGAGGTTGGTCTGCGGCTTCCAGTCACCGGCCTTGAACACCAGCGGTGTCTGCGGTGACTCGAAGGAAAAGTCTTTTATGTAGATCTTGGTGATTGCCAGTTGCTTGTCAACGGCCTGTTCCTGCTCTGCCATGATGGTTCCTGTTATTTCAATTATCGGACCCGCGCATACGGATCATACGTTCAAATGCAAGCGCGTCTAGCCGCGTTTCTTGCCTTTACCGGACTTGCCCTTACCGGACTTGCTCTTCGTCTTCTTGCCCGTGACGACCGGCAGGCCCGCCTGGGACCAGCCGTTCATGCCGCCCTTGAGGCCGTAGACACTTTCGTATCCCTGTTGCCGCAAGAAATTCACGGAGCGCGTTGAGGAGATTCCGTTGTCACAGACGGCGATAATCGGCCTGGCCTTGTCCTTGGTGACCGTCGCAATCTTCGCTTCCAACTCATCGTGCGGAATGCTGCGGGCATTCACAATATGCCCGCGGCCGTACGCGTCGGCACTGCGCAAGTCGAGGATCACGGCGTCGTTGTTGATCAGCTTGACGGCATCACTGGTGTCAACGTTGATCGTACCGCTGGCCTTGCGGCGCAACTCCATGAAGACGGCAACGAAAAAGCTGACCATCAGGGCCGACACCAGCAACGGATGGTTGCCCGCGAATTCGAGAATTTTGTCCATGAATCAACAGTTTCGGCGCGAGATTCGCGCCTCGAAGAGTCTAAAAGGCGGGATTATACCCGTTTGGGCGAGAGGGAATAGCCTCGAAACGCTACACTCGGCGCCCATGTGGTCCAGAACCCTCACAACCCTTTGCCTGCTTGGGCTTGCGGCGCTCTCTTTCGCGCAGGATTCCGGTGGCGAACTCACCAAGGTGAAGGAACAGGAGCTCGAAGAAGTTCGCGAGCGCATCTCGCGGCTCAAGCAGAGCATGGATGACGCCGCTGACGAGCGCGACCGGCTGACCGGCGAGCTGCAGGAGCTCGATGTCGCAATCTCGGAACAGCGTATCCGCATCGCCGAGATCGAACGTGACCAGCAATACGCGGCCAACAAGAAAGACAAGCTCGACGCGGAGCTCGCTGAGCGTGAGCAGCATCTTGATGAAGAGTCGGAGGCCCTCGCGGCGCAGGTGCGCACGGCGTATATGAGCGGCAGCCAGGAGAAGATCAAGCTCCTTCTGAACCAGCGCGACCCCGCAACGCTGGGTCGGCTCATGTCGTACTACCGCTACCTCAATGACTACCGGGCTGAGAACATCGCGGCCGTCGTTGAGCAAATCCGCAAGCTGGATGAGCTGCGTGCGCAAATCGCTGCCGAGGAGGCGAGGCTCTCATCGCTGGCGCGAGCCCGCTACGACGAGCTCGGCCGGCTGAATGCATCGCAGGAAGAGCGTAAGACCCTGCTCGTGTCGCTGCGCAGGAAAATTGCCAGCGAAGGCGAAGAAGTGGAGCGCCTGGCGGCGCAGGAACAAGACCTGACGCGGCTCATTGCCGAGCTGACGAGCATCCTGTCCGATTACCCGATTTCGTCCGAGCAACCCTTCAGCGAACACCGGGGCAAGTTGACGTGGCCCGTGGCCGGCACCCTGCTGCATGATTTCGGCCAACCGCGCGTCGGCGGCAACATCAAGTGGAACGGCGTTGTGCTCACCGCACCCCGCGGGCGCGAAGTCCGCGCGGTGTATCACGGGCGCGTCGCATTCGCGGACTGGCTCGCGGGCATGGGGCTGCTCGTTATCGTTGATCACGGCGAGGGCTACATGACGCTCTATGGCTACAACGAGACGATCCTCAAGGACACGGGCGACTGGGTCGCGCCGGGCGACGTCATCGCGACGGTTGGCGACAGCGGGGGCCAGCCGCAGGCGGGGCTCTACTTTGAGCTGCGCCGCGGCACGAAGCCGCAAAACCCACGGCGCTGGGTCACGAGGACGCCGGGCAGCTAGGCGGGCGGCAATTCCCAATTATTGACCAGATGGGCGCCGGGGCGCCGTTCGCTGTGCTAAGGTCGGTGATCGGAATTTGGAAGCTCGTATGTCATTGAAAGTTCGTGCAGTTTTGGTCGTTGTGATCGGCCTGGTGATGGGTTTCAGCCTGTCATTCGGCGGAGGTCTGATCGGCAACGACCGGGCGCCGGACAAGGAAGAGCTGGCGTGGGAACAGGCGAGACTGTTCGCAGAGGTCCTGGAGCGGGTCAAACGCGACTACGTTGAGCCGATCGATGACGCCGAGCTTCTCGAAAGCGCCATTCGCGGCATGGTCAGCGACCTGGACGCACACTCACAGTATCTTGATGCGGGCGAATATCGCGATATCCGCATCAGCACGACGGGGAGCTATACGGGCGTCGGCATCGAGGTCGACGAAGTCGGCGGCAACATCATGGTGGTGACACCGATTGCCGGCTCACCGGCTGCGCGCTCAGGTATCCGCAGCGGCGACCAGATCATCGCGGTCAACGACGTTGCCGTTGAACCCCACAACCTCCAGACCACTGTCGGCCGGCTGCGCGGTCAGGCCGGCTCTTCGGTGAAGATCAGCGTCCTGCGTGATAACGAAGTTATCGACCATGAAATGCGCCGTCAGATCATTCGCATGTCGAGCGTTCACAAAGAGTTCCTGGCCCCGTCTTACGGGTACGTTCGCGTGAGTCAGTTCAGCGAGAACACGGCCCGCGAACTCAACCGTGCCGTTGACGACCTGCAGGACGCCAATGGCGGCATGTTGCAAGGGCTGGTACTTGACCTGCGCAACAACCCCGGGGGCGTTCTGGACTCCGCCGTGGAAGTCTCCGACCTGTTTCTGGACGCGGGCATTATCGTGACGGCCGACGGACGTTCAATAGATTCGCGCTTCACGCGCTCGGCGCATCGTGGCGACATTCTCGACGGCGCGTCGATGGTCGTGATCGTTAACGGCGGCTCGGCGTCGGCTTCGGAAATTGTCGCCGGCGCACTGCAGGACCACGGCCGGGCGCTCGTCGTTGGAACCGAGACTTTCGGCAAGGGGTTGGTGCAGACCGTGGTGCCGTTGTCCAAGGGCCGCGCCATCAAATTGACCACGTCCCGGTACTACACGCCATCGGGCGATTCGATTCACGAGGTCGGTATTACGCCGGACATCTTCGTAGACGATACCCCGGGCTATCCGGACCTGAGTCTGTCCGGCCTGCTTGACCGAGAGTCCGATACACAGCTGGCTGAAGCAATCGAATTCCTCCAGGCTGGCCCCGTCATGCACAGCAACGCCCAGTGACGTGGTTCGGTACGGCCTGGTAGCCGCGCTTTGTTGCTTGTTTGCCGGCGTTGCGCTGGCCGATGCGCCGCGCGTTGCAATCATTATCGACGACCTTGGCTACCACATGGCCAACGGCAAGCGGGCGATCCAGCTGCCGGGCGCCGTAACGTTTTCCTTTCTGCCCGGCTCGCCGCGGGCCCGGGTGCTTGCCGATCATGCGCACCAGCGGGGCAAAGAGGTTTTGCTGCACCTGCCTTTGCAGGCCAACACGGATGATGGGCAACCCGAGCTGTGGGAGATCGGCATCGACATGAGCCGCGAGCGCCTTGGCACGGTATTCAACGAGGCCCTGCAGTCGGTGCCTCACGTTACCGGCATTAACAGCCACCGCGGCTCGCTGATGACACGGCACCCCGGCCATATGCAATGGCTCATGGAGGAAATCCAGGACCACGAGCACCTGTTCTTCATCGACAGCTATACACACCATGAGAGCGTCGCTTTGCAGATCGCTCACGAAGCGGGTGTCGATGCGGTGAAGCGCGACGTATTCCTGGACCCGGATCGCTCACCCGAAACCGTGGCACGCGAATTTGAGCGCATGAAAAAGCTCGCGAGAAAACGCGGACAGGTGGTCGCGATTGCGCACCCCTATCCGGCAACGCTCGACCTGCTCGAGCGGGAGTTGCCGCGCCTGCTGGAAGAAGGGTTCACACTGGTGAGCGTGAGTGAGCTGGTTCGGTGAGCTTTTATGAGAACCGCATACTGCCGCGGTTGATCAACCTGGCATGCACCGCCAAGCCAACGCGCAGGCAACGAGAGAAAATCGTGCCGAGAGCGTATGGCGATGTACTTGAAATCGGCTTCGGCGGCGGCTTGAACCTGCCCCACTACGATTGCGACAACGTACGCAAGATCTTCGGCCTGGAGCCCTCCGCCGGCATGCGGCGGTCTGCCGCTGGCAACATAGCCGCATCGACCCTTGACGTGGAACTCATTGGCCTGCCGGGTGAGGAAATCCCGCTCGACGACAACTCGGTCGACTCGATCCTCGTTACCTACACCTTATGCACTATTCCTGACGCAGTCACCGCCCTCAAAGGCATGCGCCGGGTTCTTAAGCCGCGTGGGCACCTGTTCTTTTGTGAGCACGGCAAGGCGCCGGATGACGATGTGCATAAGTGGCAAGACCGCCTCAATGATGTCTGGGGCCGATTCTCTGGCGGTTGCAATATCAACAGGGACATTCCCGCGTTGCTGCGCGAAGGCGGCTTCAACATATCGGACGATAACCGGATGTACATACCCGGAATTCGGGCACTGAGTTACAATTTCTGGGGAACCGCGCGTTGAACCCCGCCGCCGCAACACGCTCTAAGAGAACATGAACCTATTGCACCGCTGTCGAATCCTGTTACCAGTCGTCCTGCTGTTCGTATCGCCCGCGGTGAACGCCGAAGGTGTCGATCTGCAGTCCATTTTTTCGCCCGATGGCCAGCAACTCCTGCTGGCGCAAAGTGAGGACATAGCCTGCACGCAGGAATACAAGCCGGTGTGCGGCTCAGACGGTCAAACTTACAGCAATGAATGTGTGGCGAATGCGGCTGGAGCCGAGGTTGCCAGCCAGGGTCGCTGCGAGGGTGATGAGATCGGTTGTCCGGAGACGTTTGATCCTGTTTGTGGCGCCGACCGAAACACCTATATCAACGAGTGTTTTGCCGCCAGATCGAATATTGAAATTGCCGGGCTTGGCGCGTGCACGCCCAATGGCTGCCCGAGCGTCAATGAGCCCGTTTGCGGCATGAACGGGCGGACGTTCATCAACCGGTGTGAGGCCGCGGCGGAACGCGTCCTCGTACAGCGCAAGGGCGCCTGTGACTTTGACAATTGCCCGAAGGTGTATGCACCAGTTTGCGGTGACGACGGGGTGACGTATGAGAACGCCTGTTTTGCAGATGGCGCCGGCGTCCAGACCTTCACCGAGGGCGCGTGCGAAGTGCGTCCCTGCCCCCTGCTGTTCGTGCCCGTCTGCGGATCCGACGACATGACTTACGCCAACGCCTGCCATGCAGAGCGACGCGGTGTGCGTATCGAGTACGCGGGCGTGTGCGAAAACCTGGGTCGCAACTGCCCCGATGAGTACGCGCCGGTGTGCGGGATGGACGGCACCACGTACGACAACGAGTGCCAGCTCGAAAATGCGAGCGTTACGAAGGCGTATGCAGGCGCCTGTATCGGGGATTAGTCAACGGGGAGGCTGGGGTCAATAACACCAAGCTAAGGCTGGCCCCGATCAAGAGAACTTTCACGGACTAGATGTATTTGCTTGGAGTCTGGGTGAAGGCAGCTGAGCTCATCCTCGCCGAGTAGCGCGCAAGTAAGGTGTGCTGCGGCAAGCGTTCTTCCATTCTCGCAAGTGCCTTGTCGCGTTCGAACAACCAGTGATGCCGGTCCCCTCGACTCAATTTGCCCCTGGCTTTGGCAGGTCGTGGGGTTGTCTCCACGATTTGGATAGAACACGACAGCCTCGATAGAATCACCGTTTATGCAAAAAGTGATAGTGCTTGTTACTCGTTCGTCCAGGTTGTTCGATCTCCAGCACCCTTGGTAACGATCAAGCATTTGATCCTCGGCAATTGAAGTACTGAACAAAACTACTGCCAAAAGGAAGGTTGCGAGACTTCGCATCAGTGACGGGCCCCCATGACGCCTAACGTTAATCCAGCTTGTGACCAGTATCTGGCGGCCTTCTTGCGAATGCAAGAAGGAAGACAGATAGCCAGAAGACACGGTGCAGCGCCTTGTTAGGCTGCACAGCGCGACACACCGGAATGCCCGCTGTCGGCCACGCCCGAAAGGTCGTAACGGCTAGTCGACAGCTGCATCCGGCTTTTCCAAAGCCCTTACAGCTTCCTCATACTTGCGAACGGCAGAATGAATGTGCGCCGATACGTTTGCCTGATACGACAAGTACCAGAGTGCGAGGAAGAGTAAGACGCCGAACGCCACAGCCATCGCCAAGAACTCCATCTTCCATAGCCCGTACGCAGCAAAGGCTAGTGGAGGTACAAGGTAAGGAGAGAAATCCCACCAGAATTTTCGCGGGCTCTGGTCCATCGAGAGGTACCGAGTGATGGCATCCTTTTCATCTCGCGTAAGCATCGAAACATTGCTCCAAAGTGAGTGCTAATAGTCGAGTCTGCGACCGGCTGGTTTGGGTTGGTCGCGGTCGCCCGTGGCAAATAGCCAGGAGGCACAGTGCAGCGCCTTGTTAGACTGCACAGCCTCCATTCCTAACGAAAGACTCTTTCGACTAAGTCGCGCGCCCACATCCACGCATAAGAAACGATCAGAAGTGCTATCGGCGAAAGTAATATTGCGACACACACAATCGTAACGTCTCGCCCGAGGTTCGATACATCAAATCCAGCTCCGGAGAAAAGGTCTTTGATGTACTCAGCACCAACGATTAGCAGAAGGGGAAGACCGCCGAACTTAAGAAACATCCGAATCAGTCGCGGATAGGCAAAAATAAATTCTTTTAGGCTAGAAAAACTAAGTATGCGTTCAGAGCTAGCGACATCTGCGACGATGTCACGATAAGATTGCTTCGGCGCTGGTTTGTACTCGCGGTTCGTCAATCTCTTTATCTGCTGTCTAACGTTAATTGGAAACGGTAAACGCAATTGTAACTGATCCTTTGGGCCAGTTAAGCGGGTTGAGGTGCCCCTTGAGCCCCCTGATAGCCTACTGGTGTGGGTAGCTATGTTGTGAGGGGGCGGACGACGAAATTGCGTGGCAATCTCGCCTTATGCGGCGTCGAATCGAGCCCGGTTCTCGGCCATCCACTGCTCCATTTCCTCCTTGCCACGACTGGAGTCGTTCATCACGTCAGCATGTGCCTCCATATAATGGGGCCGGAGTGCCATCATCCAGTCGTCGAAGGTCTCGCCTTCCGCGGTCACGTCGCACAGGTCGCACTTTAGAGTTTTCATAACGCTCCTCGTTTCAGATTACTACAGAGCCGGAAAATCAGAGTCTTTTCCAGCGCAAACCTTCTGTTCGGGAGTAGTAAATAGCAACAGCACGCCCGTACAGCTCGCTTTCGTCGATAAGGCCGAAGTAGCGGCCATCGCGGCTGTTTCCGCGGTGGTCGCCCAGCGCCAATACCGTACCCGCCGGCAGCACCAGCCCGCGGATGTCCGGGCCACCGCCATCCCTTAGGTTCAGATTCCAGGAGCGGCCGTTGTAGCGTTCGAGAACAGGCTTGTCCGACCGGCCCAGAGGCCGGCCGTTTATCGACAACCGACCATCAATCAAGTCAACGCGGTCACCGCCGACGGCCGCGATACGCTTGATCAGCAGGGTTCCGTCAACCGGGGAATCAAAAACGGCAATCTCGCCTGCCTGCGGCCTGGCAGCGTCGACCAGGTCAATCTTGGTGAACGGGATTCGAATTCCGTAGGCTGTTTTGTCCACGACCACCCGATCACCAGGCATCAGCGAAAATTCCATAGAACCAGACGGCACGTGGTAGTGATCTGCAAGAGACGAACGCCCGGCAAGCAGCAGCAGCGCCAGCAATGCCAGCTTTCCCCATTCGGAGCGCAACACGCGTGTCAGTCGCTTCATGATCGTATCCTGTGCCTCTAGTCGTCTATGAATCTGACCGACTGCCACGCCGTAAGTTGCCATGACTCGCCAACGCGGCGGGACACCTCGAGGAACCGGATCGTGAGCGCAACCGGCTCGCCGCGCAGCAACCCGGTCATGTCTGCCAGGCCTGTCAGCACGGCGATGTCTCCGTAGATTCGTACCTCAACGTCTCGTGGTTCTGCAGAAAGGTAGTCGAGCGTCTCTGACTCTACCGTCGCGAGGTATTCTGACTTGGTCTCGACCCAACCGGTGTTGTGCGCATAGCTCAGGTCGTCGGCGAGGTAGGTCTCGAGGGTTTCAATATCGGCATCGATGGTGGCCTGCAGGCGCGCGGCCTGCGCATCCAGTGCGCTTTGTCCAGCGCCTGTTCCCGTCACCTCTTCGCCATAGATGCCGTATTCAATGGTCGTATCGAGTTCGCCGTCATCGTCTGCATCCCATCGAGCACTCTTCAAGCGTCCGTGTTCGTAATGCTCTTCCTTGCGCAGGTATCGCCGCGACGGATGAACAAACTCAGACCTCGTAAGAACACCGTCAACGTAGTGATTCGTGCGTTCCGGCAAACCATCGTCGTTAAAGTCGATGCTGTCCTTGAAAAGCGCGGCGTTTCTGAATTTTGTCTGTACCTCGAACGTGCCGTTGAAATCATCGTCGGACTCGGAGTCATCAATACCGAGCCTGCGTGAAAAGTGATAGCGAATGTCTATGTCACCATCGCCATTGCGGTCGCCTTCTATCAGCGTCGCAAAGCCACCGCGCCAGTGGTAAAACTCGTCGATGACGCCATCACCGTCGTAGTCTGCGGAGTCTGATTCGATCGGTGAGTTGTAGGCCCAGAGCCAGAACGCCGATGCGATCACGGCGCCAGCGAGGAGCCCGACAAAGCCGCTGTAGGTGCCTTTGCGCGCAGATACAGGTGGTGCATCGACGGGAGGCGCCTGGTCAGACTCCCATGCGGAGATGATGCGCCGCGCTTCTTCCACGTCGCCTTCGTCTACAACGACCCGAACGTTACCGTGGGCGGGAAGTTCGCCAACAGCGCCCTGCAGATGCTCGCCCATGATCCGGGCATCGATGCCGGAGCGTTTCAAAAGATGCACAATCATGTGCGCTTCTATGTTGTTTTCGGCGTCGAAGACCGGAACCATGCGTGCTCCTCGGAATTGCCGCCCTGAACTGTCGGCGCGGCAGGGTTACCAGGCTGGGCGCAACCTTCCTTTCTCGCCCTTCGTGTAAGGCAGCCAGACAAGCCCCGTGATCGCGACATTGATATCCGTGCTCTTCGCGCGCACGACGATCTCGCTCAGCTCCTCCGCCTGCGCATCAAAAGACGTGTCGAGTTCCGCAACCTCCTCCTCGAGCTGCTTGTTGAGCGCCGCCATGTCGGCCCGCACCTTGTCCGCCGTTTGCTTGGCGCGCTCGACGTCGGCCGCCTCTTTGCGGGCGCTGCCCGCGGTCTTCATCGCGGAGCCCACCTTCGTGGCCGTGCTGCTCGAGAATTTCTTGCGGCCCAGTACGGCGCCGAGAATCGCGGTGCCAAACGAGATCGCCGTATCCAGCTTCTTCTTGGTTGATTGTTCTTTCTGAACCGAAATGGCCTGCTCTGCACGGATCAGGCGATTCTCCAGCGTTGTGGTTTTGGTCGCATAGCGTTTGCGGATTTTCGCAATCGCGGCGTCCCGTTTTTCACTCGCCGCATCCTGCAGGCGTGCGCGGAAGTCACCTTCGGTTTCCGCCGGCGTCGATGTTAGCTTGAAGCGCTTGCTGCGAAACAGCGTGATGTTCTCGTTCTGCCGCAGCCAGGTCTTGTAGCTCTTGCCCCACTTTGCGTAGGCTCTGGCGTTGTCTGCGGCCGCGGGACAATCCGCATAGCTCGCGTCGGCTTCGCCGTCGTTGGTGAGGTCGTTAATCGACAAGTCGAGCGGCTCGCCGTTGTCCCAGTTGATATCGACTGGGCCGTCTTCGAACTCGACCGTGTGCAGGGCTTCGCGTTCGTCCTCAATGTTGTAGCGTGCGCTCGTGAACACCACGTCGCCGCCGGCAACAAGCCGGGGGTGATAGACGATTTCTTCGCCGATGCCGCGCACGTAGAACTGGTCGATGGACGGAGGTAACGACGGTGCCGCAGCCTGAGTCTTGCGTTTCGGCTTTGAAACCGCCCTGACGGCAGCGGCGACTTTGTTCTTCGCAGTCTTCATGAGCATGCGAATGTGGTCGCGCGTCAGCGGACCGGCGAGGTACGACATTACCCAGCGCGTGTTGAATACGACGGGCTCATCCTCGTGCACGTTGTGCAGCAGGAAGCGGCGCTTGCCGAGTCCGGCAATCGTGCGTTCCATGGCCTGCTTGTCGAAGTTGCCGGCCGTCGCGCCTTCGAGGCCCTCCATCACGCGCGCCTTGTCGCGCTCGGTCTGCAAACGGCCGATAAACCAGGTTCCCGTGTTCGACAGGCCCTTGTAGTCAAGATCAACCGGGTTCTGGGTCGCGAGCACGAGGCCGAGACCGTAGGCGCGCGCCTGTTTCAGCAGCGTCAGGAACAGCCGCTTGGATGGCGGGTTCGCGACCGGCGGCATGTAGCCGAAGATCTCGTCCATGTACAGGATCGCGCGCAGGCTCGAGGTGCCCGGCTGCGCGCGCATCCAGCCGATGAGCTCGTTGAGCAGCATCGACACGAAGAACATGCGCTGTGCATCGTCGAGATGCGAGATCGCCATCACCGAAATGCGTGGCTTGCCGTCTTCCGTGTACAGCAGGTTCTTGGCGTTGAGCGGCGTTCCCGTCATCCAGGCCTCGAAACCGGGCGCGGCCAGCAGGTTGTTCAGCGCCATCGCGAGCTTGAAGCGGTCCTTGGCCGGGAAGAACGAGTCGAGGTTCATGACGCCGACTTTCGTAATCGGCGGGTTCTGGATCTCGCCGATCAGTGCAGGCACGTCGAGACTGCGGCCTTCCTTCCACGCGTTGTCGAGCAGGCGTGAGATCAGGATGTGCTCTCGACTCGAAACCGGGTCCGCATCCATGTCGAGCAGGGTCAGGATACCGGTCGCCGTTGCCTGGACGCGTTCCCGGTACAGGTCGATATCGTCGATCAGCGCCTGGTCCGGCGCGTCGAAGGAGTGCAGCACCGACACGGACAGGCCGGAATTGCTACCCGGCGTGTAGATGGCGAGGTCTGCGTTCTTTCTCAGCTGCGCGATACGCTTGCCGGTCTGCCCCCACTCACCGAGACCCTTCTTCCACAGCGCCGCCTGCGCCGCCGCAAACTCGTCCGGGGTCTGGCCCTTGTCGAGAGCCACGCGTTCGTTAATCCATGGGCGAAAGCTCTCCGGCTTCAGCTGCGGAAACGTCAGCAACAGGTTGCCCATGTCGCCTTTCGGATCGATCGCGATTACCGGGATGTGATCGAGAGCGGCCTCCTCGAGAATACCGATGCCGAGGCCCGTCTTGCCGGAGCCCGTCATGCCGATGATGGCGGCGTGGGTCGTCAGGTCCTTGGAGTCGTACAGGACAGGCTCGTCCGTGAGCTTCTGTGTCTCCATGTCATAGCGCTTGCCAAGATAGAACGCGCCCAGTTTCTCGAAGTCGTACATAGGTGTTTCCTAGCTAGGGGGATACGTGTAGCTCGCCGCGAAACCGAGCGGGAAGCCGATCGCGTAGTAGATCAGCAGGAAGGTCGTCCAGGTAACCAGGAACCACAGCGAATAGGGCAGCATCATGGCCGCCAGCGTGCCGATACCGGTGTTCTTCACGTAGCGCTGGCAGTACACCACGACGAGCGGGAAGTACGGCATCAGCGGCGTGATGATGTTCGTGCTCGAGTCGCCGACACGGTACGCGGCCTGCGTCAAATCCGGCGAGACGCCCAGCGCCATCAGCATCGGCACGAAGATTGGCGCCAGCAGCCCCCACTTGGCGCTCGCCGAGCCGACGAACAGGTTGACGAAGCCGGTCAGCAGCACGATGCCGACAATCAGGATCGAGGGATAGTCCTCCAGGCTCTTGAGCATTTCGGCGCCGGCGAGCGCGAGCAGCGTGCCAAGGTTCGACGCGTTGAACGCGTACACGAACTGTGCAATGAAGAACATGATGACGAGGTAGTACGCCATCGTCTGCATCGAGTGCGACATGCCGTCGATGACGTCCTTGATGCCCTTCATCGTGCCCG
>SHLT01000089.1 GCA_004282875.1 Chromatiales bacterium
TTATAGGCCTCCCGCCAGTCCTTGGAGCCGAGTACACTCTGCAAGTGGCTGACGGGTGACCACACTCGACCGAGTTCATGATCCATATGCTCAACAGGCGCAACGAGTACGTCAATATCGGGCTTTTCTTCCGAGCGCAAGAGACCATCCAGACGGGCCCGATTGTCGTCGATGACTTTGCGGATCGCCGGCAAGACATGCTCGGGCTGAATCTCGTCGAAGCGAGGCAAAGACGTAGTGTCGAGTAGAGGGTTGCTCATGGGCCGCTTGATATCCTTTTCTGGCGCCGCATATTACCACAGGCACTCGGCATGATCGGTGGCCGGGACGGAAACACCTAAGGAGACAAAGAGTGACGGAACGATACGACCTTCTCGTAATTGGCGGCGGCAGCGGTGGGCTCGCGCACGCGCAACGTGCGGCGGAGTACGGCGCCAGGGCAGCGGTCATTGAATACGGTCCGCTCGGTGGTACCTGCGTCAACGTTGGCTGCGTGCCGAAGAAGGTTATGTGGAATGCCGCGCACCACGCGCATGGCTTTGGTCATGCCGCGGATTACGGCTTCGACATCGACGTGAAGGGACACGACTGGGCGGGACTCAAGAGTCGTCGCGACGCTTATATCGAACGCCTGAACGGAATTTACGAACGCAACCTCGACAACAAGGGCGTCACTTACATCGCCGGCAGCGCACGCATGCTGGACGGGAATTCCGTCGATGTCGATGGCACGACCTACAAGGCGGATCGCATTGTCGTTGCGACCGGCGGTCGTCCGATGGTGCCGGAAATTCCCGGTGCCGAGCTGGGCATCACGTCCGACGGTTTCTTCGAGCTCGTTGAGCGCCCGCAACGGGTGCTTGTCGCGGGCAGCGGCTACATCGCGGTTGAGCTGGCGGGCGTATTCAATGCGCTGGGCTCCGATGTGCAGCTTGTTGTCAGGAAAGACAGCGTGCTGCGCGACTTTGATGCGATGCTCGGCGCCGAACTGATGGGGGCAATGAATCACAGCGGCATCAACCTGGAGACGCGCGTCATTCCGAAGTCGGTCGAGAAGACGGAGGCCGGCCTCGTGCTGCACGCGGAAGATGGCCGCAGCTTCGGTCCGGTCGACGCGGTTCTCTGGGCGATTGGACGGTCGCCAAATACCGAAACCCTCGATGCGAACAAGGCCGGCGTGGAGCAGGACTCCCGGGGCTTCATTCCTACCGACAAATTCCAGCAGACCAATGTTGAAAGCGTGTTCGCACTCGGCGACGTGACCGGGCGCGCCGCGCTGACGCCGGTTGCCATCGCGGCAGGCCGCCGCCTCGCTGATCGGCTGTACGGCGGCATGGATGGCCGGCACCTCGAGTACGACCTGATACCGACCGTGGTATTCAGCCACCCGACGATCGGTACGATCGGACTGACGGAGGAAGAGGCCCGTGCCGAGTATGGCGACGACGTCAAAGTCTACCTGTCAGGTTTCATCGGCATGTACTACGCGCTGGGCACAGACAAACAGCGGTCGGCCATGAAGCTCATAACGACCGGTGAGGAGGAACGGGTTGTCGGCTGTCACGTCATTGGCGAAGGCGCCGACGAGATGATGCAGGGCTTCGCCGTGGCGATGCGCATGGGCGCCACCAAGAAGGACTTCGACGATACCGTTGCTATTCACCCGACGAGTTCGGAAGAGCTCGTCACCATGCGCTAGCCGATCCGCTGGGCGCAGGCTCAGGAGGGCTTGTCGATGCCGAAGGCTTTCATTCGGTAAGCCAGCGTCGTCGGCTTGATGCCCAGCATAGCGGCGGCGCCGTCTTCTCCCCAGACACGCCAGCTTGCGGCGCGCAGAGCAGCGACGAGGTTAGCCTTCTCTGTCTCGCGAAACTCGGCGTCGGTCAGGAAGTCATCGCCGGTCGTACTATTGGCAGCAATGTCGGCTGCAGCCGGTGCGTCCGTATCACCCATGGCGAGATCCAGACGAAGCTTTGAACCGCGCGTCAGGATGATCGCCCGTTCGATCACGTTACGAAGTTCTCGGACGTTTCCCGGCCAGGAGTGGCCGCGCAGTATTGCACGGTGCGCCTCGGTAAGTCGTGGCGCCTCGCGCCCGAGCTCACAGCTGACAGCCTCAACAAAATGCGCGGCGAGCGGCACGATATCTTCAATACGCTCGCGCAGCGGCGGCAGTTCTATCGGGAACACGCTCAGTCGAAAGTAAAGATCCTCGCGAAAACGGCCTGCGGCCACCTCGTCTTCGAGGTTTCGATTGGTGGCCGCAACGACCCGGACATCAACAGTGGTCGTGCGGTCGTCGCCGACCTGCTCGAATTCCTTTTCCTGCAATGCCCGAAGTAGCTTGCCCTGCAAGGACAGTGGGATCTCACCGACCTCATCGAGAAACAGCGTGCCGCCATCAGCGAGCTGCATGCGTCCGACGCGATCGCGGTGTGCGCCCGTAAAGGCGCCTTTGACATGACCGAAGAACTCGCTTTCGAAAAGCTCTTTTGGAATGGAGGCGCAGTTGACCTTGATCAACGGTTTTTCGCCGCGGTCGCTGTTGGCATGCACCGCGCGCGCAATCATCTCTTTGCCGACGCCCGACTCGCCGAGAATCAGCACATTGGCTGACGTGCCGGCAACGGCCTCGACCTTGGCGAGCGTGCGTTTTAATACCCCGCTTTCGCCGATGATCTCGCCGTAGTGCACGGTCACGTCGATTTCATCGCGCAGGTAATCGCGTTCCTGCTCCAGCTGTTCCTTGAGCGCCTTGATTTCTTCGTAGGCGGCTTCGCGTTGCTGCTCGGCCTCGCGGCGCCGCGATACGTCCCTGAAGACACAGACCGCTCCGTCGGGTTCGCCGTCCCTGAGTATGGGCGTGCTCGTGTACTCGACGGGGATCGCACGGCCGTCGGTGTGCCAGAAAACCTCGTCGTCAACACGATGCACTTCGCCGTCTTTGAGCGCCGCGTAGACCGGGCAGTCCTCCCGGGGATAGGGCGACCCGTCAAAGTGTGAATGATGGTGCACCTCGTGGGCACCATGGTTCAGGATGTCATCGACCTTCCAGCCGAGGATGGTCTCCGTTGCCGTATTCCCGAAGGTGAGCTTCCCGTTGGCATCCAGGCCGTAGATGCCCTCACCCGCCGCGTCGAGGATGAGTTGTTGCTGCGCCTGGATTCTCTGCAGCTCGGCGTGCGCGGCTTCCCGTTGCCGTTCGTTCTTTTTTCGCTCCGAGATGTCGCGGAACACGACGACCACACCGCATATCTCGCCGTCTTCGATCATGGGTGTGCTGGTGTACTCAACCGGCACCGCCGACCCATCCACATGCCAGAACACTTCGGTGTCGCAACAGTGCACGGCGCCGTCCTGTAGCGCCGCGTAGATCGGACAGTCCTCGCGCAAATAGGGCGACCCGTCCGCATGCGAATGGTGATGGACGTCGTGCGCGAGCTGCCCACGAACATCGTCGATCGCCCACCCGAGAATGCGCGTCGCAGCCGCGTTGCTGAACGTGATTCGGCCCTCGTGGTCGAGACCGTAAATGCCCTCTCCGGCGGAGTCGAGAATGAGTTCGTAGCGCGACTGCAGGTCGGAGAGCTGCTGATCGTCCGTCATCGTAGTGCCCCAGTTTTTTGTGGATTCTACCACAGGTTTTTAGGGGCAACGAATTTCCGTGGTTGGGCGAAACCGATAAGTTATTGTTTTTCATAGCATTCATGAGTTGGCACGCTTGCTGCAATAGAGACAGCAACACGAATCAGAGCAGACAGGAAGCAATCCGATGAAAGCCGTACTCAGAAGAACCGCCTGCCAACTCGTTTACTGGGCGGCGCGCGGGATCATGGTACTGGCCGTAGTGCACAGTCTCATGCTGCAGAACGCGCAGGCCGAGGTGGCGGATTTCGGGGCCGACCGGTATCGCGTCGGCGTCGCCACGGAGCGCTTCGACGACGCCTGGCAGGCGGAAGCCGCCTGGGATTTTCGTGCCCCGCGGCGTCTGCGCGCCCGCCGGCTTGAACTGGCGACGGGCCTCATTGTGACGCCCGACGACACGCAAGGTTTCGTCTCGCTCGGGCCCGTCTGGCGCTTACCCACGAATGCCGAACGCGCGTACATCGAATTCGGCTTTGCGCCGACCTTACTCACGGGCTCAAGAATTGGGGAGCACGACATGGGCGGCGTCGTGCACTTCACGTCGTCGGCCGAGGTGGGAGTGACGCTCGACCCCCAGCGTCGTGCGCACCTTGCATTGCGCGTCAAACACATTTCAAACGGCGGCCTGCACAGCAACAACCCGGGCATGGATGTTGTTGGCCTGAGCTTCACCTACGACCTGCCGTTCGCATACCGCTTTTAAGGAGACGCACGAATGAAGCGCCCACCACTACCCCCATTCACCCGCGAAGCCGCCCTCGAGAAAGTTCGGGCTGCCGAGGATGCATGGAATACGCGCGATCCCGAGCGCGTCGCTGCCGCCTACACCGAAGACTCGCAGTGGCGAAATCGTGAGGAATTCTTCACGGGCAGGGAAGCCATTGTCGAATTCCTCAAGCGTAAGTGGTCCCAAGAGCTGCACTACCGGCTGCGCAAGGAACTCTGGGCCTATACCGACAACCGCATTTCGGTGCGCTTCGAGTACGAGTGGCAACACGCGCGCACGGGGCAGTGGTATCGAACACACGGCAACGAGCACTGGGAGTTCGATGCCGACGGCTACATGCGGCGACGCGACATGAGCGCTAACGACATACCCATCGACGCCGGAGAGCGACGGATTGGGTTACCTGAAACGACACCTGAGAAAGAGGAGAACAACATGATCAAGAAAACGACAAGCCGATTTGCCCTGATCGCAACGGCGCTTGCCGTAATGGCACTCGGTAGCACCGCAATGGCACAGCTGCCGGACCCGGGGATGACGATCGACCCGGAGCGCACGGCGGTCCTGATTACCGACCCACAGAACGATTTTCTGCACCCGAAGGGCGTGACCTGGGGAGTCGTTGGCAAGAGCGTGACCGAGAACAACACGGTCGAGAACATCGAGTCCCTGTTCAAAGCCGCCAAGAAGAACGACCTGCCCGTGTTTATCTCGCCGCACTACTACTATCCGACCGATCACGGCTGGAAGTTCGAGGGCGCGCTCGAAGCACTCATGCACACGATCGGAATGTTTGATCGCAAGGGCGCTCTGACGACGGAGGGATTCGAAGGCTCGGGCGCGGATTTTCTTGAGCGGTACAAGCCCTACATCAACGACGGTCACACCGTCGTATCCAATCCGCACAAAGTCTACGGCCCGGAAACCAACGACCTGGTTCTGCAACTCCGCAAGCGTGGCATCGACAAGGTCATCCTGGGTGGCATGTCCGCAAACCTCTGCACCGAGTCGCACATGCGCGAGCTCATCGAGCAGGGCTTTGAAGTGGCGGTCGTCTCAGACGCGACCGCGGCCGCCATTGTCGGCGAAGGCGATGGCTACCAGTCCGCAATGACCAACTTCCGCTTCATCGCCAACACCGTGTGGACTACCGAGGAGGCCGTCCGGCAGATCAATGCCGCCGACTGAGTAGCACTTTATTTTCTTGTCACAGGCAACGCCAACACCCTGTCGACGCAATCAGCCTGAGGAAAAATCCGATGAAAACACTACTATCCAAACCCCTTGTCACGATCCTCGCGACCGCCGTGTTCGCCACGGCCTGGTTTGCCACGCCCGCCAGCGCGGAGAACGCACCCGGCGTCGCCTACAAGACCGTAGAGATCGAAGGCCTCGATATCTTCTATCGTGAAGCCGGCGACCCGCGGCAGCCGACCCTGCTGTTGCTGCACGGTTTTCCGACGTCGTCACACATGTTTCGGGATCTGATCGGCGAGCTGGCGGATGAATACCATCTTGTTGCGCCGGATTACCCGGGCTACGGCTTCAGTTCGATGCCCTCGGTCGAGGAGTTCGAATACTCGTTCGACAACGTCGCGCGCCTTATTGGCAAGTTTACGGATGAGATTGGTCTCGACCGTTACAGCCTGTATCTCATGGACTACGGTGCGCCGATCGGTTTCCGGCTTGCGACGGCCGAGCCGCAGCGCGTGGATACGCTGATCGTCCAGAACGGTAATGCCTATTTCGAGGGCATCGACAATGACTTCTGGGAGCCGATCCGCGAGTACTGGAAAGATCGCGATGCGATCAACCAGGGGCTCGACAACGACTGGTGGAAAAACGTCAAGGCGGCTTACAAGCAGCCGGAGATGGCCAATGAAGACGCACTGCGTTTCCTTCTGACTCTCGGAGCGACGAAGTGGCAATACACCAATGGCGTGCCGAATGTCGATGCCGTGAGCCCGGACACATGGGACCATGTGCAGCCGCTGCTCGACCGCCCCGGCAACCAGGCAATCCAGCTACAGATGTTTTACAGCTACGGCAGCAATCCGCCGCTGTACCCCGCCTGGCAGGAGTACCTGCGAGAGCATCAGCCCCCAACGCTGATCGTATGGGGCGAGCACGACGAGATTTTTCCCGCAGCCGGTGCGACCCCGTACAAGCGCGACCTCGAGGACCTCGAGTATCACCTGCTTGACACCGGGCACTTCGCTTTGGAGTCCCATGGGCAGGAAATTGCCGACCTGATGCGCGACTTTTTGCGCGAGAAGGTCGTATCGACCCCTGTTGCAGCCCGCTAGGCTGCGTTTCGGCGGCCGTCCCGTGTGGGCGGCCGCCCTTTTTTTCGAGGAACAGCCATGTCGCACCGATTCGCCGACACCTTGTTCACACCGGCCGTCAGGGCCGTGCAGGAAGCGTACGGCTCGCGCGAGCACAACGAGCGTTTCGCGGGCATCGCCGGACCGAATGACCGGCTGACCGCTCGCGAAATCGAGTTCATCAAACAGCGCGATACGTTCTACCTGGCAACGGTCAGCGAGGACGGCTGGCCCTACGTCCAGCACCGTGGCGGACCGCGCGGCTTCCTGCGGGTGCTGGGTCCGACGCAGCTCGGATATGCGGATTTTCGGGGCAACAGGCAGCTCATCAGTGTTGGGAACGTGACTAAAAACGACCGCGTGTCACTGATCCTGATGGACTACCCGAATCGTCGGCGCCTGAAGGTCCTGGGACACATGCAGGTGCACGACATCGGCGATGTGTCGGACAAGGAGCGAGCGGGCGTCGAGCCCGGCAACTACCGGGCGTTCGTCGAGCGCGTTGTCCTGATTGACGTCGTCGCGTTCGACTGGAACTGCCCGCAACACATTAGTAAGCGGTACACCGCCGACGAGTGGGCCGCAATCGAGGAAACCGGAAATGAAACATCTTGAAGTAGAGGTCGCCGTGATCGGCGCCGGATCCGCAGGACTGCGCGCCTTTCGGAAGGCAAGCGAATGGACCGACGGTGCCGTGCTGATTGAGGGTGGACCGCACGGCACAACCTGCGCGCGCGTCGGCTGCATGCCGAGCAAACTGCTCATCGCCGCAGCGGAATCCGCTCACGCCGTGCAGCTGGCACCGGAGTTCGGAATCAAGGTAAACGGGAGCCACATCGACGGCGCCGCCGTCATGCAGCGCGTGCGTAGCGAGCGCGATCGGTTTGTGAGTTTCGTCGTTGCCGGTGTTGACGATATTCCTGCGGCGAAACGCCTTTCAGGGCACGCGAAGTTCCTCGATGACCATCAGCTCGACGTCGGCGGGCACACGCGCGTAACCGCCGACCGAATCGTCATCGCCACGGGGTCGTCGCCGCTTATTCCGCCTTTCCTGCAGGCCCTCGGCGATCGGCTGGTCGTCAACGACGATATCTTCGACTGGCAGGATCTGCCGCGCTCCGTGGCGGTATTCGGTCCGGGCGTCATTGGCCTGGAGCTGGGTCAGGCCCTGAAGCGCCTCGGTGTCGACGTCATCATGTTTGGTCGTGGTGGTCCCGTCGGTCCGTTAACGGATCCCGAGCTGCGTGCGGCCGCCAACGCGATTTTCGGCAAAGAGTTCTATCTCGATACCGATGCGGACGTAGAGGGCGTCGAGCGCACGGCGAACGGCGTGCTTCTCGAGTACGTCGGGCGCGATGGCGTTATCACCAGCAAGGAGGTCGACTACGTTGTCGCGGCGACCGGCCGACAGCCGAATGTTGGGAGCCTAGAGCTCAACAATACAAGTCTGCCACTCGACGCGGCCGGCTTGCCGACCTTCGATCCGGCAACGCTGCGTGTCGGTGAGAGCCATGTCTTTATTGCCGGCGACGTCAGCAACTTCCGTCCCGTACTGCACGAAGTCGCGGACGAGGGAACCATAGCGGGCACCAACGCCGGTCGTTACCCTGATGTCCGGCCGGGGGAACGATCGTCACCCCTGAGCATCGTGTTCACCGACCCGCAGATGGCCATGGTCGGCACTCCCTATGCGGATCTGCGGCCGAGTGAAGTTGTTGTTGGCGAGGTCTCGTTCGCCGACCAGGGTCGCAGCCGTGTGATGCTCAAGAACGCAGGGTTTCTGCGGATTTATGCGGACAAACCGTCGGGCCGGTTTCTGGGCGCCGAAATGCTTGGCCCCCGAGCGGAGCATATTGGGCACCTGCTGGCCTGGTCACACCAGTCCGGGCTGACTATCGCGCAGATGCTGGAGATGCCGTTCTATCATCCGGTCATTGAAGAGGGGGTACGGACGGCGTTGCGAGACGCACAGGCCCAGCAATGACGCCGACTCCAGCCTTTCGAAGGGCTGGTTTCGGGGTATACTCGACGACCGATAATTACTCAGAATGGGCGGTCACGAATTGCATCGAAAGACGCCTAATCCGTTCGTATGACCACTGTTGGCCGAATCCAGCCGCCGCTTTTGCTGGTCGCACTGCTATTTCTCCTGTCCGGTTGCGTAACGACCGACGCGATCGAGCCCGCTGCTTCAGCGGGATTGCACCAATCCGTTTCGTCCGACGTCCGGGTCATGTCCTGGAACGTAAAGATGGGTTCAATCTTGCCCCCCAACGGGGTTCGCCACGAGAGCTTCGCGCGAATCGTGCGCGCAATTGATCCTGATGTCATAGCGCTCCAGGAAGTCATGTGGCCGGACCTGGCGCCAAAGCTCTCGCGACTCATGGATAGCTATATACCGCTCGATGGCGGCCAGTCATGGCACGTGCATACCGTCTCTGACAATGTATTGATCAGCAGGTATCCGATGCGATGGCAAGGTGGAGAGCTGGCTACACCGTACCCGCTGCACGAGTTGGGATTGCCGAATTTTCACCATGGATTCGCGGCGGCTCTCCTGGAACTGCCCGGCAGTGCGGACCTGCTTGTCGTCGGTATGCATAACAAGAGTGGGGCCGGCCACAAGGACATTCGGCTGCGCCAGGATCATGCCGACGCCGTCGTACGCTGGATTCGCGAGTTACGCGGTTCGGAGCAGAAAAACTCGATCGCCGTCGCCACGCCAATCGTCGTCCTGGGCGACATGAACGCAGTACCGAATGCATCGATGGCCCCATTCGAGACGCTGATAAGTGGAGATATTGCTGACGAAGAAACGTTCGGGCCAGATTTCGTAATTGACTGGGACGGAACCGACTTGACCGATGTCAGGCCCAGCCACAATGCAATGGGTCGAGAATATTACACCTGGCGCAACGACAATATGCCGTTTGCGCCGAGTGCGCTGGACCGCATTCTCTACACGGACAGTGTCATGTCGGTTCGAAATCGCTTCGTGCTAAACACGATGACACTGCCGCCCGCCGATCTGGCAGACCTTGGATTACAGCAGTCCGATGTGCTTTATGACGGAGATCCGAATTACTACGACCACTTACCCCTGGTCGTAGACTTTGAGATTTCTTCCGCATCGTTGTCCGGCCATGAGGAGCGACGCGGCGCAAAGCCGCAAGCCTTTACCGAATAATGGCAGCGGGAACGGCCGGCCGGCGCCGGCCGTTCCAGTGCCGTTAGCTGTCGTCAGTCCTGGTCGTCGGACGGCGTCGAAAGACTCGTATCGTGCCGCCAGATCGTAACGGTCACTGACGAGAACCCTGAGAGCCAGTTTTCGAAAACCTCTGCGGCGGCTTCTTCAGAGCCCAGCTGCTCGGTAAACCACGCACCGAACTCCTCGCCGCTCGGCGCCATCTCGGCGTAATTGGCATTTGGGAACACGATCGCCTGCGCCGGCTCACCGCCAATGCGGTCTATCCACAGCCACTCGTGGCCTTTCTCGGCCCAACCGTCATTCAGCGCCACCTGGCTCATCTTCTTCCGCGCCTTGTTTGATGCGTAACCGCCGCCTGGCCGCCACTTGCGTACAACCTCTGTAAACAAGGGGCCCTCGGTTGATGCATCCTCGGGCCAATGGCTGTTTTCCCGGTCATACGCATCGATGTAATGATGAAAGTGATCCACGAGCGGATCGATGTTCTCGTTGAAGGCGGCGCTCATTTCTGTGAAATCGGTTTCGAGATAGGCATCGTGATCCGCGTAGCTCATTGGCGCGCTGCGATACATTACGAGACCGGGGTGATGACCGACTTCGGCACGATAGGCATACCATGTACGCGACTCACCCATTTCCTTGCGGGCTGCAATGTGTTCGCTCATCGCGGCACCAAACTCGTCTTCCATGCCGCGCTTGAGCGCAAAGACCCAGACGTCGCTGATCGCGCCTTCATCTTCTTCATGTCCGTCGGCGAATGCGTTAAATGCAAACAGCAGCGCCACGAAACCGGCGAGAGCGCCGGTCAGTCTTGTCTTCCTCATCTTCTTCCCCTTGCAGGTGGTTGTTATTCGAGGCCCCTCGTGGAGCCTTTCTTGTACTGCTGCAATCAGTATAGGAAAATTCCCGGGCCGCGCCAGTCAATGGGGAACGAGCATGAACAGCTACTCAAGCAACCGCGCACGGTAAGCGACGCACTACTATGCCAATGGAAGACTTGATAATCGTTCGCGGCCAGGCTGAGGACGCTGCGGAGCTCGCAGAATTTGCGGCCCGCACGTTCGAAGAAACCTTCTCCCCTGACAATAACCCCGAAGACCTGCAGGCTCACCTCAGCAACAACTATGGCGTCGTCGCTCATGCTGGAGGTTCACTGGGCCGTGCGCGAGTTCGGGGGACGTCATGTCTGGCTCGGCGTGTGGGAACGCAACCCCAGGGCAATCGCCTTTTACAAGAAGGCAAAGTTCGTCGACGTCGGCAGCCAGTTCTACATGGTCGGCCCGGATAAACAGGTGGACCGTGTGTTGGTCGCAAGCTGCCACTGACAGGCTGGTACACTGAGTAACCGGGAGACACCCGGAGCAGAAGCCAGCGAATCGGCGAGGAGTGATGCATGACGAGTGCGAAAATCCCGAAGACCGACCTTCAACGGCGCGCAATTGTTGCCGGTGCAGTCGCTGCAGCCTCTCAACTCTTGTATCCGCTTTCCGCTTTAGCGGGAACCAAACGACCTGCATCGACCGGGAGTGAGAGGATGGATATTGATCGCTTTGTTGCTGATTGCATCGCCGCCAATAAAGAGTCAGACGCTCAAGCAGCTGTCAACGAGGTGCTTGCCCGAACCGTTTCGTCACCCGACGCTGTGTTGGCGGCGCTTGGCGACCCGGACAGAGCCGGGTTGAACGTGCTTCTAAGCTCCCCGACGCTGACAATTTTTGCTGCCACGTGGACCCCTCAGATGAATCTCATGCCTCATGACCACCTGATGTGGGCCAACATCGGTATCTATACGGGTCGTGAAGACAACATCTTCTGGAGGAGAACAACTGACGGCATCAAGGCTTTCGGTGCGGATGCCTTGTTTGTAAGTGATACCGCGATGCTGCCAGCAGATGCCCTGCATTCAGTTACCAATCCATTGCAGCGTTTTACGGGCGGCATTCACATTTATGGCGGGGACTTCTTTGATACGACGCGGAGCCAATGGGATCCAGAGACTCTTGAAGAACAGCCTTCTGACGGCGGCAGGATTCGTAGAATGTTCCAGCGCGAGAATGAAAGGCTGGGCTTGGTCGAAGGGTCGTAAACGCTTACTGCTGCCCTGCGGCATGCATCGTCAAGTCACGCGGTAATGCCGAGGTATCGATGGCCAAAAGCCTTACGCCGTGATCTTCATCTGCTTCAGCACCGGCGCCGTCTGGGGACGCACGCCGCGCCAGATATTGAACGACTCGGCGGCCTGTTCGACGAGCATGCCCCAGCCCATCACCGACCGCTCCGCACCCTGTTCCCGCGCCCACTCGCTGAACGGCGTCGGCTTCAGGCCGTACGACAGGTCGTAGCACAGCGTGCTTTTTGAAATGGCCGCCGCCGGGTACGGTGGGATTTCGCCCTTCACGCCCGCCGACGTCGCGTTGATGATCAGGTCGTAGGCTTCGGTCACAGGTACCATATTGAAGGAGCACGCGCTGACCGGCCCCGATCGTGAAAAGTGATCCGACAGGGCCTGTGCCTTGTCCAGCGTGCGGTTGGCGATGCGCAGCGACGCGGGCTGCATGTCGAGCAAGGGACCGACTATACCGCGTGTAGCGCCACCGGCACCGAGAATGAGAATGTTGGCGCCGCCAAGCGCCACACCAAGATTGGTCGTAAGGTCACGAAGCAGCCCGATGCCGTCCGTATTGTCACCCTGAATTTCGCCGTCGGCAAAGGTCAGCGTGTTCGCGGCGCCTGCCGTACTGGCACGTTCTGTGAGCTCGTCACAGAGTTTGATGACTTCCGCCTTGTGGGGGACCGTGATGTTCAGACCCATGCCACCGGTACGTTGAAACTGGCGGATGGCGACATCCAGCTTGTCGGGCGTAACCTGCAGCAGTTCGTACTGCATATTCTGCCCGGTCTGAAGAGCGAACAACCGATGAATGACGGGAGAGCGGCTGTGAGAAACAGGGTAACCCATCACCCCATATCGGTCGATCTGTGTCATTCGGTCTCCGCCAGCCAGCGCGCTGCGTCTATAGCAAAATAGGTCAGTATCGCGTTGGCACCCGCACGCTTGATGCCGAGGAGAGACTCTAACACGACGGCCTTCTCGTCAAGCCAGCCGTTCTGCGCGGCCGCCTTGAGCATGGCGTATTCACCACTGACCTGGTACGCGAAGGTGGGCACTTCGTAAGCGTCCTTAACGCGGCGCACGATATCGAGATAAGGCATCGCAGGCTTGACCATGACCATGTCGGCACCCTCGTCCAGGTCGAGGCCGACTTCGCGCACGCTTTCGTCACCGTTGGATGACGCAACCTGGTACGTGTGCTTGTCACCGCCCTTGATGTTGTCGGCCGAACCGCAGGCATCGCGAAACGGGCCGTAGAAGCTCGATGAGAACTTGGCCGAATACGCGAGAATCACTGTATTGATATGGCCGTTCTCCTCGAGCGCCGCCCGCACAGCGCCGATGCGGCCGTCCATCATGTCCGACGGCGCCACGACGTCGGCGCCGGCGTCCGCGTGCGAGACGGCCTGACTCACGAGCATGTCGACCGTGACGTCATTCAGCACATAGCCAGCGTCATCGATAATGCCGTCCTGGCCATGCGTCGTGTAGGGATCGAGCGCAACGTCTGTTATCACGGCAAGATCGGGAAGCTCGGCCTTGATTGCACGGACCGTGCGCTGAACCAGGCCGTCCGGGTTGGCACATTCCGCACCGTCGAGGCTCTTCTTCTCCTGGTCAATGACCGGAAACAGCGCCACGGCGGGGATGCCGAGCGCCTGGGCCTCGCGCAGCTCTTTGAGCAGCAGGTCTATGCTCTTGCGCGAGATGCCGGGCATCGACGGCACGTCCTCGGTGCGCCCTTCGCCTTCGAGGACGAACACCGGGTAGATGAAATCGGCGCTCGACAGGGTGGTTTCCCGGACCAGGCTGCGCAATGCCGGTGTGCGGCGATTACGCCGCATACGAATCCAGGGGAACTGTCCGGGGGACGATTGACTCATAGCTATTCAGAATAACGAAAAGAAGTGCTTATTTTCCCTGTATTTAGGTACAGTTTCCATGCTTAACGTCCTTTTTGTGCATTGGTCGTAATAAATGCCAGCAGGAGTGGGTCATCTCGAATGAACAGTAGTAGTGCCGAGGGAAAGCGCAGACAAAGGTTTGACAGCCTTGTCGCGGTATTTCACCAGGACATGTACCGCTTCGCCGCCTGGCTCTGCCGGGACAAGGCGATCGCCGAAGATGTCGTGCAGGAAGCGTTGTTGCGCGCCTGGAAGTCCCTCGATTCACTGCGTGACGACGCGGC
>SHLT01000011.1 GCA_004282875.1 Chromatiales bacterium
CCACGCCGCGGCAGAACAGCGGCCGCACGTAGGCCGGCACGAAGCCCGGGAAAGCAAAAGCGTCCTTGACGCCTTCGTCGAAAGCAACCTGGCGAATGTTGTTGCCGTAATCGAAGGTCGGGATGCCCTGTTTCTGGAAGTCCAGCATCGCCTGCACGTGCACGGCCATCGATTTGACCGAGGCCGCCACGACGGCGTCAGGGTCACTCTCACGTTTTTCGAACCACTCCTCGACGGTCCAGCCGGCGGGAAGATATCCGTTTGCCGGATCGTGCGCCGAGGTCTGGTCGGTAACGGCGTCCGGCTTAATGCCCCGCTTGATCATCTCCGGCAGAATTTCCGCGGCATTGCCCAGAAGACCGACCGATACCGCCTTCTTGTCCGCGACGGCCTTCTCAATGATCGCGATTGCGTCATCGAGGGTCTCTGCGCGCGTATCGAGGTAGCCCGTCTCGAGGCGCATGTCGATCCGATCCGTCTGGCACTCGATGGCCAGCATCGAGGCACCGGCCATGGTCGCGGCGAGCGGCTGCGCGCCGCCCATCCCGCCCAGCCCGGCGGTTAGGATCCAGCGTCCGGCGAGATCGCCCTCATAGTGCTGGCGACCCATTTCGACGAAAGTCTCGTACGTCCCCTGCACGATGCCCTGGCTGCCGATGTAGATCCACGAGCCGGCGGTCATCTGGCCGTACATCATGAGCCCTTTGCGATCGAGCTCGCGAAAATGCTCCCAGTTGGCCCAGGCAGGAACGAGGTTGGAGTTGGCTATCAGCACCCGGGGTGCATCGGCGTGAGTTTTGAAAACACCGACCGGCTTTCCCGACTGCACGAGCAGAGTCTCGTCGGCCTCGAGCTCACGGAGTGTTGCGACAATCTTGTCGAAGCACTCCCAGTTGCGCGCAGCCTTGCCGATGCCGCCATAGACCACGAGGTCCTGCGGTCGTTCGGCGACCTGCGGGTCCAGGTTGTTCATCAGCATGCGCAGCGGCGCCTCGGTCAGCCAGCTCTTCGCGCTCCGTTCTACGCCCGTTGGCGCCTTGATTGTTCTGCTCATTGTTTCAACTTCTCCAGCTGCACAACGTCGGCCGGCATCGACCGCAGTGTTCCGGGTGGGGTGTAGTGTCCGGTCAACTCATAACGGCTGCCCGGATGGTGCAATCGTCCGAAGGTCACGGGGCGTCCTTTCGACCAGGTACGTCGTATTACGACCAGCGCCGGTTCGCCTTCGTTCATTTCGAGGTGTCGGCTTACAGCGCGGTTGGGCATGCTTGCGCGCACAACCTGCTCGGCTTCCTGTAGCGGCGCCACGGATGTCAGGTAAGCGCTCGGCGTGACCTCTTCGAAATCCTGTTCAAGACAATCAGGTGCGAAGCTTGCGACGATATGCCGGTCTTCGACCTGCACCGGCACGTTGCTCTCATAGTGAATGAGCAATAAATGGAAGATATCCGTGCCCTGTTCGACGTGCAGAGCCCTGGCAACTTCACCGCGTGCATGCTGTCGCGATTGCCGAATGACCTTGCTCGAATGGGTGTGCCCGCGACTCGCAATTTCGTCCGCGATGTTCTGGACTTCGAGCAGATGCGACTGCGAACGAAAATCCGAGACAAACGTGCCGCGTCCGGCAATACGCTCCACGTAGCCCTCGTCATTGAGTTCCCGCAACGCGCGATTTGCCGTCATGCGCGACACCTGCATCGCTTCGACGAGTTCGTTCTCGGACGGCACGCGATCGCTCGGCTGTAATTCGCCCGAGGAAATCCGGCCGATAATCAGGTCCTTGAGTTGCTGATAGCGCGGCTTGGCGACGTTCATGCCGGGCTTCCAAGACGGTTCAGTGCCCCCGCGAATTCGTCCCGGGCACGCTCACGTTCCACGTGTGCCGCGTCTTCAACGCGCCAGCGCCCGTCGACCATGACCCGCTCGACCGGCAGCGGGTAGCCCGAGAAGACCAGCGCATCGAGGCGCGAGTCGTCGTTGTGACCGGCCAGCATTGGATCCTCATCGTTCAGTACGACGAAATCAGCGGATGCACCCTGCTCTATCCCGGCGACCGGTTGTCCCGCCGCCGACGCGCCACCTTCGAGCGCCCGCGCGAACAGTTCACTGCCGACATGGCTGTCGCGCAACGACACCACGTTACGTGACCGGGTGGCCAGGCGCTGGCCGTATTCGAGCCAGCGCAGTTCTTCGAAGGGATTGATCGAGACGTGGCTGTCGGAACCGATGGCGATACGGCCACCCTGCTCGAGGTAGGCATGCAGCGGGAACAGGCCGTCGCCGAGATTGGCCTCGGTGCTCGGGCAGAGCACGGCAACGGCGCCGCATCGTGCAAGCGCGACAACTTCTTCGTCGTCCATGTGCGTTGCATGCACCAGGTTCCATGCGGGCCCGACGTCGAAGTTTTCGAGCAGCCAGCGCACCGGGCGCCGTCCGTAGGAGGAGAAGCACTGCTTGACCTCACGCCGTTGTTCCGCGACGTGAATATGCATCGGCACTCCGGTCGCTGCCGCGACATCGGCGACACGGGTCAGCGACGCCTGGCTGACGGCCCTGAGGCTGTGCACGCCGATACCGATATTGACGCCGTTTTTGCAGCTCGGTGCCACGCGCTCGAAATGGTCGAGAAACTCGTCGGCTGACATGGCGAACGTCGCCTGCTGCGCCGTCGGCTCGGGGTCCTCGAAGCCGGCGCGCTCATAGTGCACCGGGATGTAGGTCAGGCGTATGCCGCTCTCGTGTGCGGCGGTTACGATCGCATCAAACATCGTGTCCACCGCGGCGGCATCGAGCGGGTCGCGATGCAGGTAGTGAAACTCGGCAACCGACGTGTAGCCGGACCGGAGCATCTCGCAGTAAGCCTGTCGTGCAATAGCCGTCAGCAAATCCGCACTGACGCGACCGGCCAGTGCGTACATGCGTTCGCGCCAGGACCAGAAATTATCGCGGCCGGCCGGTGAGCGTTCCTCGGTATGGCCTGCCAGCGCGCGCTGGAACGCGTGCGAATGTGCATTGCACAGTCCCGGGATGACGCAGCCGAGTATTTCGTCAGACCCGTCGGACGACGCGTCGACCGTGACGCGTTCTATCCGGCCAGCGGCGAGCGCAAGCTGGACGTTGTCGTGCCAGCCGTCGGGAAGCAGGGCCTTGCGGGCGAAAAGTATGGTCATGCATGCCTCGCTAAGTTGTATATACAGGTTAGTGCATGGTACCGTTCTTTGCAATGGACCTTGTGCTCACAGACGCCAGAATCGCGACCCTGTCCGGCGACGACTACGGCGTGATTGCGGACGGCGCTCTTGCCATCAAGGACGGCAAGATCGCGTGGGTCGGCGCGCAGGCCGACCTGCCGGATGAGGCCGCCTCGACGACACGGTCACTGGGGGGGCGCTGGCTTACACCGGCACTGATCGACTGCCACACGCACCTGGTTTTCGGTGGCAACCGCGCCGACGAATTCGAACAGCGCCTGCGCGGTGCGAGTTATGAAGATATTGCGCGTGCCGGCGGCGGCATCATGTCAACGGTAAGCGCAACGCGTGCGGCGTCCGCCGATGAACTGTACGCGGCGGCCCTGCCGCGCGTAGAAGCCCTGGCGGCCGAAGGCGTCGGCACGATCGAGATCAAGTCAGGCTATGGACTCACTATCGACAGCGAACTCAAGATGCTCTCGGTGGCGAGGCAGCTTGGCGAAGCGACGCCGGTCACCATCCGCACGACACTGCTCGCGGCTCACACCGTCCCCCCTGAGTACCAGGGCCGGGCCGATGACTACATTGATTTGATTTGCGACGAACTGCTGCCCGAAGTTGCAGCGGGCCGACTCGCTGACGCCGTGGACGCGTACTGCGAGTCGATTGCCTTCTCCGCAAGCCAGGTTGCCAAACTCTTCTCGCGATCTGCCGAACTCGGATTGCCCGTGAAGCTGCACGCCGACCAGCTCAGTGATGGCGGCGGCGGCGCGCTGGCCGCACAATTCAGCGCATTGTCGGCCGACCACCTCGAATACACGTCAACGGCTGGTGTTGCGGCAATGGCTGCATCGGGCGCCGTCGCCGTACTCCTGCCGGGCGCGTTCCTGACGCTGGGCGAAACGCAGCTGCCGCCGATTGAGGCCATGCGCGACCAGGGTGTACCGATCGCGGTAGCAACGGACTGCAACCCCGGAACATCGCCAATCTGCAGCCTGCGGACTGCCATGATGCTGGCGGCGCGTCAGTTCAAGCTTACGCCCGAAGAATGTTTCGCCGGTGCGACACGTGTCGCGGCGCAGGCGCTCGGCCTCGACGATCGCGGTACGCTGGCAACCGGCCAACGCGCAGACCTCGCCGTCTGGGATATCAGTCACCCGCGCGAACTTGCCTACTGGGTCGGCACACCACAGCTATCCGAAGTAATACTCGCCGATACCCTGTAGGCTACGCGGCCTTGAACGCCGACCTCCTCAACAGCAAGAAATTCGTCATCACGCTGGGGCTCCTCACGGCCACGGCCGCCCTGACCGTGGACCTGAGCCTGCCGGCTATCCCGTCCATGGTTGACGCGCTGGACACCAGCCTGTCGCGCGGACAACAAATCGTCGGCATCTTCATGATCGGGATGGCGTGCGGCCAGATTCCAGCCGGGCTGTTTTCCGATCGCCTCGGCCGGCTGCCAACGCTCTACGTCGGCATGGCCATCTTTGCTATCGCGGCAACGGTTGCCGCGGCATCGAAGAGCATCGACGTGATGCTCGCAGCGCGCTTTGTTCAGGGGATTGGTGCTGCGTCAGCCATTGTCTTGTCGCGCGCGATGGTGCGCGACGTTGCGTCGGGCAAAAACGCCGCGCGCCTGATGTCGCTGATGACCATGATCTTCACGGCGGCACCCGTGATCGCGCCGACATTTGGCGCCCTGCTCGTCGCGCAATGGGGGTGGCGCGCGCCATTTGTTGCGATCGCCATGTGCGCCGCGCTCATCATCTTTGGCATTCGCGCGAACATTCCAGAGACGCACGTGCCTGACGTCAATGAACATCCGGTGCGTCAGCTGCAGTCGAGCATACGAGAGTTCTTCTCTCATCGACAAAGCATCTTCGGCTTGCTACTGGTCGTTTTGCCACCCGCGGGCTTCCTGTCGATCATCGCGGTATCCGCCGCACTTGTCGTCGAGATCTACGGCTACTCGATTCAGCAGTACGGGCTGATCTTCGCGTGCGCCGGCATTTCCATCCTCGTCGGCTCGTTCGTCAATCGCTGGCTGGTAACGCGATTCGAGGCGGTGCAGCTCATCGGCCTCGGCATCGCGCTGATATTTCTTGCCAGTGCGCAACTCGCCGTCATTGCCTGGCTGGATAGCGCTAACTTCTGGTGGGTGTGGTCGTGCGTCTGCCTGTTCATGTTCACGATCGCGATTATTGCTTCCAACGCGACGGTGCTCGCGCTCGACCCGCTGCCGCGGATCGCCGGGGTGGCGTCGTCAATCATGGGTACACTGCAGAATCTGTTCGGTGCAGGCGGCGCGTTGCTGGCCGCCGTGATTTACGACGGCAGCGTTCGTCAATCGGTGATCATCATGGCCATTGTCGGCCTGATCCTGACGGCCGTATTCCTGTTACGCCCGCTGATAGCACCCGGCGATCTCGTGCATCACCCGGACGAACTCGCCCGCGACTAGCTTTGAGTTTCTTTGTCCGCAATCCTGAGCAGCGCGATCAATGCCAGGCCCAGGAACAGAAAGAATACCGCATTAAAGATGTTCCTCGAGGCCGCTACAGACAAAGCGCTTGCGATTTCCTCCTGAAAAACGATCCGCTGTAGCCCGCGTAGCGTGAACAGCAAAACCAGGCCGTAGATAATCGCTCGATTGCCGAGTGGGTTCCTGGCCGCGACGCCTGCCATGAAGCCTACAACGAGCATGAATGCGCCCAATGGTTTCAGGAGATAAAGCAGGGCCGGAGTGAAGTTCACCTCAGCCCCATACTGTCCGGCCATGAACTGGGGAAACGCCGGGGAAACATTCAACCCGGCACCGATGGCTACGTGAATAGCGCACACCATCCACAACAGTATCTGCAGAGCAAGCAATGACCTGGAGTTCATGAGGATCCCCTCTGTAAAAGGTCTGAATGGGCGTTCTTACCAAAAAACATGCCGTGTTTCGTCATGGTCTCACTCGCGTAGAGGCGGTTGTAAACGAGAAACGTACCGAGGCGATAAATCGAATTCAGATGGGTTTGGAAATCCCAGACCCTCGTGAAGATCGATCCCATGGAGTTCCATCGCCTTCGGCACTCGAAAACGACGTCCGTCAGCTCCTCAGGGGTCATGTTCTGCGGCACGAACGCGGCGTAATTGAAACGATACTCCGGATGCAGCCACCACTTGCCGCCCCATAGCAGACGACCTTCGGCGGCCAGCCGCTTGTACAGAGGCGTGGACGGATACGGCATCAGGATATTGAATGCCGCGAAACAAAACTTGTGCTCCTCCGCGAACCGCAGGGTGTCGAGAATCGATTCGGGCGTATCCGTATCGTGGCCGAGCGTGAATGCAGCCCATGTCTGCAGGTGATGCTTGCGCAGGATTTCGACCTGCCGCGCGTAGCAGTCCCAGCCAGCGGTCTTCTTGCTGAGGTTGCAGGCCTTTCTCATGGCGCGCACGCCTGCCTGCTGCACGGATTCGAAACCGACGACGAAACCCTGGCAACCACTGGCTTCGATGAGATCCATGAGCTCAGGGTCATCCGTCATATCGATAGACCCCTGCGACACCCAGCGAATCTTCAATGGAACCAGCGCCCGCAGAAGTTCTTTCGCACGCGCGTGATCAGAGACCAGGTTGTCATCGACGAAGAATATAAGGCGCCTGTCCTGTTTCTCGATCTCTTCGACGACATCCCTGATGGGCCTGACGCATTGCGTACGCTTGAAGAACGTCGAGATAGCGCAGAATTCACAGGCGAAGCGGCAGCCGCGCCCGAACTGGACCAGGCTGACCGGCAGATAGCCCTTCCCCCTGTACAGGTCGCGCCTCGGCATGACTGCGTGCGGCTGGGGATAATCTGTCTGGCCGTCGTACCTTCTTTTGAGCGCAGCATTTCGCACATCACTGACGACCTCGGGCCAGATCGTTTCGGCATCGCCAGTGACGATCGCGTCCGCATGTTGCAGGCACTCGTCCGGGACCAGCGTCGGCTGGAAGCCCCCCATCACCACGGGCACCCCGCGCCTGCGGTACTCCGCTGCGATCTCGTACGCGCGTCGCGCATTGTAGATCTCAACCGTGATTGCGGCCAGGTCGGTCGGCTCGTCGAACGGGATGTTCTCCATGCGATCGTCGTAGAGAACGCATTCGACATCCGGCGGCGTGTAGGCGGCCAGAACGCCGAGCGTGAGCGGTTCCATGCGTCCTTCGTCGATATACGGGCCGCTCGCCAGGCGACCGATATTGGGACGGAGAAACGTTATCCTCACGAGTGTGGCTCCGCTTGCCATGCCGGCATCTTGCCGGAGCCGAGCCTGCGGCCCTGTTTGCAATAAACCTCTCGGCGGGAAATAAGGTTCGCTGCCAGGTAGATACCGGCCCTGTAAGGGGTACGGGAATTTGCCCGCGCGTCCAGCATTCGCCGCACGATGGAATTCGTCGAATTGAACTGCTTCCTTGCAGAGAAGCAACCTCGGGTCAGGTCGTTTGCAGACATGCCACGCGGCTCGAACGTCGCATCGCCGTAGCCAAACGTCGGGTCGAGCCACCACTTGTCATGCAGCAATCTCCCCTCGCCCTTCATTTTCTCGAATAGCGGCGCACCCGGCATGGGCGTCAGTGGATTGAAGTTGGCCAGCAGGAACTTGTTACGCAGTGAAAACTCAACCACCTTGCCGAACGAATCTACCGTGTCGGTGTCGCAACCGAGTACGAACGTGCCATACATCATGATACCGGCACGCCTGAACACGCCGATCGCTTCGTCATACGACTGCCATTTGACGTTCCAGTGTTTCTTGAGCTCTCTGAGGCTGTCGATGTCCAGCGACTCGAAACCAACCAGCGCACTGATGCAGCCACTGCGGCGCATCAGGCGTACGAGCGCCTCATCTCGTGCAATGTCGATGGAGACCTGGCAAGACCAGCGGATATTCAAGGGAATAAGCGCATTGAACAACTCGCGCGCTATATCGCTGTCGACGAAAAGGTTGTCGTCGACAAGAAAGATGTGGCGTCGGCCGGAGCGCCGAATATCTTCGACCACGTCTTCGACAGGCCGATGCCTGAGGCTGCTCCCGTAGAATGCACGTATCGAGCAAAACGAACAGTTGAATCGGCAACCGCGACTGAACTGGACCAGGCCGATCGGCGCGTACTTCTTTCCAGCGAAGATCGACCGGTCCGGCATACTCCGATCCAGCGACGGAAATGACGCGCTTTCATAAATGGCTTGCAGGGTGCCGCCGCGCGCATCCTCGACGACGCGCTCCCACACCCCTTCCGCATCGCCCTTGACGACAGCATCTGCATGCTGCAGCGCTTCTTCAGGCAAGAACGTCGGATGATAGCCACCCATCACCACCGCAATGCCTCTGCGGCGGAAGCCATCCGCAATTTCATAAGCGCGATTCGCCGTGTAGGTTTCCACGGTCAATGCGACCAGGTCGGCCTCGAGATCGTCGGGAATGGGCTCGAGTCGCTCATCGAAAAACGTGACGTCGATGTCCGGCGGCGTCAGCGACTTCAGGATCGCGAAACACAACGGCTCCATGGCGTCCGATGAGCGGTCGTCATACATGTTCGGCCGGATCAGGGTGATTCTCATTGTTACTACTCGAAGCCCGCGTGGTAGAGTCTTATCAATCGGGTTCGCTGTATTGAATCAACATCTCAATACTAGCAGGAATGAACCAGGCCAGTGCTGCAGCTCCAATGCAGCGAGAGAAAAACGCGATGCTTCGAATAGCTTTGCTGTCACCGAAGGGCCCGCTATATCGCCATCGCGGCGGTATCTTCCGCAAGTCATTGCGATATCCACCTCTGACACTGCCGACCCTCGCCGCGCTGATTCCTGCCGATATCGAACATGAACTCGTCCTGTTCGATGAAGGCATAGAAGAGATCCCCGAGGATCTCGATGTCGACCTGATCGGGATCACTGTGATCACGGGTACGGCCAACCGCTCCTACGAACTTGCAGAGCACTTTCGAAAGCGCGGCAAGACGGTCGTGCTGGGTGGACCGCACATCACGCTCGTCCCGGACGACGCGGCGCCTCACGCGGACGCTATTGTCGTCGGCTATGCCGAGGACACCTGGCCACAGCTGCTGCGTGACTACCTCGCCGGACAGTTACGAGAGCGTTACGATCAGGCGCCGGATCTAAGCCTTGCCGGCCGGCCCCGTGCGCGCCGAGACCTGATTCCGGGCGGCCGGCATGTCAAGACCGGGGTTTTCGAAGCCACGCGGGGCTGCAATCATCGCTGTGATTTTTGTGTTGTACCGTTCGCCTGGGGCCGCAAGCCCTACCAGAAGCCCGTCGACGAAGTGATCGACGAGATCCGCTCGACGGGGGTGAAGCGTGCGATCTTCATCGACCTGAACCTGGTCGCTGACAAAGCCTATGCGGCCGAGTTGTTCACCGCTTTGATACCGCTGCAAATCCAGTGGGGCGGACTCGCAACGAGTCTGCTCGCGCGGGATGAAGAACTACTCGACCTGTGCGCCCGTAGCGGCTGTATTGCGCTGCTCGTCGGCTTCGAATCCATCTCCCCGGCAGCGCTCAAAGACGTCAGCAAGAGCTTTAACTCGCCCGAACTCTACCGGGAGTGGATCGAGCGCTTTCATGACCATGGCATCGCTCTCAACGGTACCTTTGTCTTCGGGCTCGACAGCGATACAACAGACGTTTTTGAAGAGACCGCACAGTTCGTGATCGACACTCGAATTGACCTGCCGCGCTTTGCGATCCTGACGCCGTTCCCGGGTACCGCCCTGCACGAGCGGCTCGAGGAGCAAGGTCGCATCCTCACGAAGAACTGGGAACTCTACGACGGCCAGCACGTCGTCTTCCAGCCTGCACAAATGAGTATCGACGCCCTGGAGAAGGGCAACATGCAGACCTGGCGGGACGTTTACAGTTACGGATCCATCGCGCGTCGCATGCGCGCAACGCCCATCTCGAAGGCCTTGTACCTGGCCGCGAATTTCGGCTATCGCTTCTACGGGCGCAGGCTGGATCGCTTCTACACCTGCGACTGGCAATTGCTGCAACGAGAATCCACACCTCTGCAGGCACAGAGAAGCCTGTGAACGGAGTCAACAAAAGCATGCGCCTGACGCTGATTCACCCGTGTGTTGGCCGCTGGGCCGGGGACCAGAAATACATTCGCAGCTGGCAGATGGAACCGCTTGCGCCTGCGTCGGTTGCCGGGCTGACTCCGCCCGATGTGGACGTCCGCTTCTATGACGACAGGCTGGAGGTCATTCCCTATGACGAGGCCACGGACCTGGTAGCGATCAGCATCGAGACGTACACGGCCAGGCGCGCGTACCAGATTGCGACGGAGTACCGGCAACGAGGCGTGCCCGTCGTGCTCGGCGGCTTCCACGCGACGCTTTGCCCGGACGAGGCTTCACTGTATGCCGATGCCGTCATAGTCGGCGAGGCTGAAGGCCAGTGGGAAACCGTCATCGACGATGCCCGTCACGGTACGTTACAGCGTTTTTACCGGCAAGACAGCCGGCCCAATCTTGCCATGACTCGCATCGACCGGAGTATTTTTGCGGGCAAGCGTTACGTGCCGGTGACCTTGATCGAGGCCGGGCGTGGTTGCCATTTCCGCTGCGAGTTCTGTGCCGTACAGAGCTACTTCGGCGCGACGCAGTTGCGGCGACCCATTGATCATATCCTCGAAGAAGTTGAGCAATCCAGGAAGCGCAACAGCTTCTATTTCTTCGTCGATGACAACATCACCTCGAATTTTGAAGACGCCAAGGATCTCTACCGGGAGCTTGCCAGGCTCAAGATCCGCTGGGTTTCGCAGGCCAGCATCAACGCCGCGCACGACGAGGAATTTCTTGACCTGATTTCCAGGAGTGGCTGCCAGGGACTCCTTATCGGTTTCGAGAGCCTCGAGCGGGACACGCTGCGCATGATGAAGAAGAAATTCAACACCATGGGCGGTGGCTACGAGGTCGCGCTCGAGAAGCTGCGGCGCTACAACATTCGGCTCTACGCGACGTTTGTATTCGGGTATGGCAATGACACGGCCAAGACGTTTGACGAGACCGTCCGCTTTGCCAACGAGCATCGTTTCTACATGGCCGCCTTCAATCACCTGACACCGTTTCCGGGCACGCCGCTGTATGCGCGCCTCAAGGAAGAAGGCCGGCTGCTATACGACTCGTGGTGGCTGGATCCTTCGTACACTTACAACAAGATTCCGTTCCAGCCCGAGTTGCTGGAACCCGGCGAATTGCAGGAATTGTGTATCAAGGCGCGTGCGGAGTTTTATTCCGTACCGAACATTCTGCGGCGATTCGCAGACCCGGTGAATCGCTCCAACGCGTTCATGGCGCGGCAGTTCCCGTTGATCAACTTCATGATGCGCCGCGAGGTTCAGCAGCGCAACGATCTGCCACTGGGCGACGAGGGCTGGTCCGGCCAACTCGAACCCGGATACGGGTACGCCTGATTCGACGAGCACGTATGCCAGCAGAGTTGACGTTCGAGGCCGCCACAAAAGATACCGAGGCACAGCTGCGCAGGTTGCTCAGGGAAAACCCGGTTGGCGGCAACATCCGGGTCTCCCTGGAGCGAGAGCCGAATGCATTCCACGCGGCGGGAATTTCCGGGGACGAGTACCAGATGATGCTGGCGTTTGGTGGCGACCCTCGCCACGTGATCGGCTCGGGCGGACGATTCGAACTGGTCACTTACGTCAACGGACGCGCCCAACGTGTCGGCTACTTCGGTGAACTCAGAGCAGAAGGTGGTCTGCGGGCACGCCGCAAGCTGCTGCTGGGGTCTTACCAGACCATGCATCGTTTTCACGAAGCTGGAAACGTACCCTTCTACATGACGACGATTATCGAAGATAATCACGCAGCTCGACGGTTGCTCGAAGCGGGGCTGGGCGACATGCCCACCTACCGGCCGCTCGAGAAGATGGTCACGTTTACAATTCCAACCCGGTCGGGGGCGCGGCGACGACAGGGCTTGCGGCGCGTCGAACCCGGCAGTGAGCGTACTTTGTCGGGTATAGCCGAGAAGCTGCAGGAGCATGGCTCCCAGTACCAGTTCTACCCAAGATGGAGTGGCGCTACGTTGCGCTCGGCGATTCGCTGCCGAGGCCTGACACCTGGAGATTACCTGCTCTGCACGGATCAGAATTCCGAGACTCTGGGCAGCCTTGCACTGTGGGATCAACGCGCCTTCAAGCAAACGGTTGTTCACGGATATTCAAGAAGGCTTGGCCGCGCACGACCCCTTTTGAACCTGTTTGCCCCATTGCTTGGACGGCCGCAACTCCCGCCCCCGGGTGCTGGATTAGAGAGCGCGTTTCTCTCTCATGTCGCGGTAGCCGAGGATGACGGCGAAACCCTCGAGGCCCTTATTGCCTGTAGCTGCAGGCACGCGATAGAGCGCGGTATTGATTACGTCATGATTTCGTTCGCAGAAAGGCACCCGTTGGCAGCGGTCGTGCGCAAGCGATTCCCCTGTCACAATTATGTCAGCGTGCTTTATGTTGTTTACTGGGATGACGGCGCAGACGCTGCCAACTCTCTCGACAATCGGATTCCGCACCCGGAGGTAGCAATTTTGTGAAGGGCGATATCGTCAGGCGCAGCATGGTGGACAAGGACACTCGTGCCGAGATGTATGAACTGTTTTGTCAGCAATTTTCCGGCGTCTCTTTCGACGTCTTCTCGGACGATCTCGACGAGAAGAACTGGGTGCTCCTGCTGCACAGCGACGCCGGGGTTCTGTGCGGATTCTCCAGCATGCACATCTATGACGTACGCGTTGCCGACGAAGATATTGCGGTTGTCTATTCTGGCGACACCGTGGTCAACAGCGAGACCTGGAATGACTCGGCGCTCAGCTACTATTGGATGGGGGCCATCGACTACCTGCGGCGCCTTTACCGTAAGGACTGCCTGTATTGGTTCCTGATGGTATCCGGCTATCGCACCTATCGATTCCTTCCCGTCTACAGCGCGTCGTTCTACCCGCGTTATGACGACGCGACGCCCGATGAAATTCAGCTGATCATGGACTCGGTGGCCAGCGCACGGTTTGGCAGCAATTACAGTCGCGACTCCGGGCTGGTGCGGCTTAGCTCCCCCGCAGTATTGAAAGACGGCTATCGGGGCATCCCCGAAAACCGGCTCGCCGACCCGCACGTCGCCTTTTTTGCCCAGCGCAATCCGAACCACGAGCAAGGTGACGAACTCGTGTGCTTTGCCGTTCTGACAGAAGACAAACTGACCCGCCTCGGCCGCCGCATGTGGACCAAGGGGCGCAAGCTCTTTCCCCAGATAGCCGCCGAGTGAAACTCGACGCTGCCATTGCCAACAACATCTGGCTAGCGGCAAGTGTGCCCGAGTTCCTGAGATTCCAACGCGCCGCTACCAGGGTCGAAGCAACGCAGCGGCGGCTACTCAGCCGTTACCTGCTTGACAACGCAACAACGGATTTCGGCCGCGCGCACAATTTCGCCAATATTCGTTGCTGGGAGGAATTTGTCGAGCGCGTCCCGGTCCGCAACTACGACGAGTTCGCGCCGTGGATCACAAAGATCGCCGCCGGTGACGGCGGCGTGCTTACGGCTGAGCCCGTTCGCCTGCTCGAACCTTCGAGCGGATCGTCCGGTGCGGAGAAATGGGTTCCGTATACAACGCGGCTACAGACCGAGTTTCGCCGCGGCGTGGCTACGTGGATCGCCGGCTTATTCCTCGAGATGCCGGCACTGATAGCAGGCCGCGCGTATTGGAGCCTGACCCCGCCGGCCCAGCGCGACCGCACGGATGCATCCAGCATACCGATCGGGTTTGACCAGGACAGCGCCTACCTGGGCGGACTTACACAACGGCTGATAGGGCGAACGCTCGCCGTTCCGGAAAATCTGCGCCTCGAATCGGACATGGAGCATTTCTGGCGCCTGACCCTGCTGTCGCTCCTGAAGTGCCGTGACCTGCGACTCATTTCGGCGTGGCACCCGACTTACGTACTGTTGTTGCTGCGCTTTATGCGCGATAACTGGACGAACCTGCTCGACGACCTCGCCGCAGGACTGGTTACAAATACGCTTCGAGTTCGCCCGGACCGGTTGCGCCACCGGGAACTCGCCCGGCTCGGCCCCGACAATGCATCAGCGATCTGGCCCGAACTCAAGCTGATTAGCTGCTGGGCCGATGCGCACGCTGCCCATTTCACGCCCGACCTGTGCGCTGAGTTCCCCGGTGCCCGCCTGCAGGCAAAGGGACTCATAGCCACTGAGGCCTTCGTCACGCTGCCGCTTGCCGGGTTCAGGCCGTTGGCTGTTCGCAGCCACTTTCTCGAGTTTTTGGATGAGCGGGACGACATTCAACCTGCCTGGTCCCTGGAGGAAGGAGCGACCTATACCGTCGTCGTCACGACCGGTGGCGGGTTATATCGCTACGCGCTGCGGGACCAGGTCCAGGTCACCGGGTTCTACAAGGACCTGCCGAGTCTCCGGTTCCTGGGCAAGGCAGACAACGTGGCCGATCATTTCGGCGAAAAACTCAATGAAGCGTTTGTGGCCTCTTGTCTCGACCATGTATTCGCGTTGTGCGGGCTGCAGCCACGCTTCGCGATGCTTGCACTGGACGGCTCTGATGGGCCGCCCGCCTATACGCTCTATCTTGAACAGCCATCGCCGCCTCCTGAGGAACTGAGCGTCGCACTCGAAGAGCGGCTCCGCCGCAATCCGCACTACGATCTCTGCGTTCGCCTGGGACAGCTTCACCCGGTACGGGTATTCCTGGTCGGAGACAACGCCTACCAGACCTTTACGAAAACCCTGGTCGCTCGCGGGGCGCAGCTGGGGAACATCAAACCGACCCCATTGAGTCGTCGCTCCGACTGGTCGGACTACTTTACCGGCCCGGATGGTTCCGATTTCTGACGTGCCCTCAGCCATCTGCCCGGAATGGACCGCAGGATGGCGGGCAGGAAGATCAGGTCCGACACCAGCGCCGCTACGGCGATAAGCGCGATCAGGCCGCCAACCTGGCGTGTCGGCAGGAAACCGCCGAGAATCAGCGTGGCGAATCCCGATGCCAGCAGCACGCTCGTCACCATCACCGGCTGGCCGACCTCGAGCAGCATCGCCCGGACAGACGCTCCAACCCGGCCGGTGCTTCGGAAGTGACGATCGAATGCGGTCATCAGGTGCACCGTGTCATCGACCACGATGCCCAGCGCCACGGCGGCGATCGTAACCGTCGCCGGATTGAGCGGGATGTCGAGAATCGTCATCGCACCCAGCCCGATCGCAATCGGCAGCAGGTTCGGAACCATCGCGACCAGTCCCAGCAGGGCCGACCGCAGAAGCACGATCATGATCAAAGACACGACGGCCAGGGCTACGGAAAAACTTCGCAGTTGGCTGTCGAGCAAGTGCGACTGCATCCTGCTCGCCAGGACCGCCTGTCCCGTCATTTCCACGGTCACGCCCGATCCCCCGAAGGTCTGTGCGATACGATGGTCTATTGCCGGCAGCTGGTCGACGATTTCCTGTGCAGAAGTCAGCGGAACCCGGGCGGCGATTCGCGCCTGGGTGAAGTCCGGCGTTACCCAGGCGTCGAGCTGCGCATCGTCTCGCAGCCTGGCCAGCAACTCGTTGGTCAGGAAGCGCGTCCGCGGCAAAGCGAAACCCTCGTCGCCTGCGTCTCTCGCAATGCGCGCTGCCTCTTTAACGAAGTCTGCGACCGACGTGGCGCGGCCGATCGTGGTGTTGGCTACCAGCCAGTGCTGCAGGTCTTCCGTGCGCCGAAGAACCTCGGGCTTGTTGAGCAAGCCTTCTGGGGACGACAACAGGAACTCCAGCGACAGGGCTCCGCCGAACGCGTTGTCGATGCGCAGCGTATCGACACGGATCGGATCGTCGTGGCGGATCCAGGACATAGGATCGAGACCGGACTCGACCCGGGTCGCCTGCCAGATGAAGCCAACACCGGTCAGCAGTGCGAGCAGCACGATTCGCCGGGGATGTTTCGACGCGACGCTATGCACCACTCGCAACAATCGCTGTACGATAGAGCGAGCGACAGTGGAACGGCGGCTGCGTATCGTCCGTCGCATTAGCAGCATAATGGGCAGGAACGTCACGCTGACGACAAACGCCGCAAACACGCCGACGGCTGCGGTGATTGCGAATTCGTGCACGGGCTTGAGTTCGCTCACGAGCAGGGACAACAAACCGATGACTGTGGTGATGCTCGTATAGAAGCAAGGTTTTAGAAGGCGCTCGACGCTGTCGATGACAGCCGCCCTATTGTCGAGACCGCTCTCGAGGTTGAGCACGTACCTGGCGATCAGGTGTATGGAATGCGCCACCCCGACCGCGAGAATCAACGGAATGAGCACAACCGAGATCACGGTCATCTTCCAGCCGGCCGCCACCATCAACCCATGGGCCATGACGACAGCGATTCCGACAACCCCAAGCGGTATCAGTGTCAGCCTCAGGCTCTGAACCAGGCCATAGGCGAAGACCGCGATGACCAGGATCATCGCAGGCACCAGTATCCGCAAGTCCTGGCTGTTGCGCCTTGCCCCCGCCTCCCCGAGGACCGGCCCGCCAGCTATCGCATATTGGATGTCGGTGCCGGCCGTTGCCTCGCGGACTATGCTGCGCAAGCCGGATACGAACTCGTGCTTGTGCGCAAACGTGTCCCCTTCGCGCGCATAGTGAATAACAATGGCAGTGGCCGTGTTATCGGGGGACAAGAGAAGCGCCCGCTGCAGCGGGCTGGCAAGCAAGGCTGATCGATATTCGGGCGCATCGATACCACCAATGCGTCGCACCGCGGCCGAGTGTGTCAGCGACTGGACGTCGTCCGCAAACCTGAGGCGCGCGGCCGCTGCAGATATCCGGTCTACGGCGACGAGAACGTCAGGCGAGAGGACATCGTCGGCGAAGATACCTGCAATGACTATTTGATCTGACCTGAACGTCTCGGTGAAACGATTGTAGGTGGCGAGACTCGGGTCGGTGTCGAGAAACCAGGATTCGACCGAATTATCGAATTCAATCCTGGAAATCGCGATGATCGACAGGACCGTCAGCGCGGCCAGCATCACCAGGATCGCCCAGCGATTCCTCACCAGCAGCTGGGCGTATCGGACAGACACCTTCCCTCCCGCGACGGTTTGCACTCAATGCCCTTGCCTTCACCTATTCCAGGCGTCTTATCACCTTACTCACATCCTGGCGCGATTGCGTCGGTGTAATCTTCGGGTAGCCGTACCAGAGCATGCCGACGACGAACGCGTCTTTTTCGTCGACGCCGATAGCCTCGAAGAACCGCGAGTCCCGCGTAATTGGGCCGGACGTCCACTTCGAGCCAACGCCGGCCTTCCAAAGGTACAACATGAAGTTCTGGACGGCCGCAGAACATGCCGCGTAGTCCTCGCGCTCGCGAAGGCCGTCCTCGTTATGCTGGCACGTAACGATGATCCATCCGGGCTTCTCACTCCAGGTCCTGCGCTTGTGTTCACCCAGCTCGGCACCCTTCTCGCTGCCGACCATCTCCGCACACAGGTCAATGATCCGTGCGATGGTCTCCTTGCCCGGCAGGATGAAACGCCAGGGCTCGGATACGTAGTGGTTGGGCGCCCAGGTAGCGACTTCGATAGCCTCGCGCACGAGTTCGTCCGGCACCGGCGTCTGGATGTACTGATCGACGGTCCGACGCCCCCGCAGGACACGCGCGAACTCCCTGAGCTCCTGCGTCGAGTAACTGGGCGTCTTCTTCATCAGGCTTTTTCGAGGATCATAGCGATGCCCTGCCCTACGCCGATACACATCGTGCATAAGGCGTAACGCCCGTTTCTGCGCCGCAGCTCGTACGCCGCGGTCGTCACCAGGCGCGCCCCCGACATGCCGAGCGGATGACCCAGCGCAATAGCACCCCCGTTTGGATTCACATGAGCTGCGTCGTCCGGGATTCCAAGCTGTCTGAGTGTCGCCAGCCCTTGCGCGGCAAACGCCTCGTTGAGTTCGATCACGTCCATCTGTTCGATCGTAAGTCCGCATTGTTCAAGCACTTTTTGCGAAGCCGGCGCCGGGCCGATGCCCATGATGCGTGGCTCGACGCCTGCCACTGCCCAACCTGCGACGCGCGCGAGCGGCTCGAGCCGATTCGCCGTAGCCGCCTGCTCCGAAGCCACCAGCAGCGCGCAGGCACCGTCATTGATTCCCGAGGCATTGCCGGCCGTTACGGTCCCATTGTCACGGACAATGGGCCTTAGCCTGGCCAGTCCCTCTAGCGTCGAGCCGGGACGCGGATGCTCATCGGTATCGACAACGACATCGTCCCCGCAGCGTTGCGGGATCGCGAGGGAAACGATCTCGTCACCAAATATGCCGGCCGCCACCGCTGCCTCTGCACGTTGCTGGCTGCGCAGCGCGAATGCATCCTGGTCCGCCCGGGACACTAGGAACCCGTCCGCGACGTTTTCCGCGGTCTCTGCCATGGAATCGACGCCGTACTGTTCCTCGATTTTCTTGTTGACGAAACGCCAGCCCAGCGTGGTGTCGTGAAGCTCCGCATTACGCCCAAACGCAGCGGTCTGTTTCGCGAGGACGAAGGGCGCACGCGACATCGACTCGACACCACCCGCAATACCGAGATGTGCGGCCCCCGTCCGGATGCTGTCGGCGATGTTACCCACTGCGTTCATGCCAGATCCGCATAGCCGGTTAACGGTTACGGCAGGCACCGTGATCGGCAGGTCGGCAAGCAGCACCGCCATGCGTGCGACGTTGCGATTATCCTCGCCGGCCTGGTTGGCGCAGCCGTAAGCGAGGTCCTCTATCGCTACCGGATCGAGGTTTTCGTTGCGCTCGAGCAGCGCGGAGATGGGCACAGCCGCGAGGTCGTCCGCACGGACCGACGACAAGACGCCGCCGTAGCGCCCGATGGGCGTGCGGACCGCATCGCAAATGAACGCGTCAATCACCTGCTTACCTGACCCCGTGCGTCATGCGGCGCAGCACGTCGTTCTTCAGGACAAAGTGGTTGTACAAAGCGCCGATCACGTGCACCGCGAACAGGATCGCGATGGCCCTCCAGGAGTACTCATGCACTTCTTCCCAGAAATGATGGGCATCGCTGTTCTTTGCTATCGGCAGGTGCAGCTTGAACAGTCCAAAGAACGGAATACCGGACCCGGCCGTCGCAATCGTCATGACCCCGGAGCTCAACTGCGCGAACACAGCGATGTACAGGCCCCAGTGAACAAGCGTCGCCGACAGCTTCTGCCAGGCCGGAAAACTCTCGGGGTGCCCCGGTGATTCATTCATCCAGCGCCAGAAGACGCGCAGTGTCATGAGGCCGAAGACGATCATCGCGATCGAAGCGTGGATCATCCTGATAAAGGCTTTTTCGTCGCCCCGCTCCATCTCCGCCTGCTCGAGGCCAAGGTAGATCAGCACAAGAATGCCGATCGCAACTAACCAGTGCAGCCCTTTCGCCAGCGAACCCCATTCCGTTGTCGTGTTCCTGAGTGCCACGTCTTACTCCTTGTGTCTTTTCATTGTGTCATTGCGTTCGTACTTGCGTCCGAGAAACACGCCGGCGCCCGCCCAGATGCCCGCAAGCACCGCCGCAACCGCGGCAATACCCGCTGTTCCCAGGGCGACCGTCGTCGTGAGAAACGTATAAAACCAGGCGGTTAACATGTCTCCGCCGCGATAAACCACGATATCGACTACCGGCTTCGCCTTGAAGCGGGTGTCGGCATCAACAGCGGTAAACAGGATCTCGCGCCCCGGCCGCGTAACGGCATAGTTGCCAGCGCGACGAGCGATCTGCAGACCCGCCATTACGGCGAGGACCGGACTTAACGCGACTACCGCCCAGCCCCCGATCATCAGCAAAGGGATTAGCGCGAGGGTCGTGGGCATACCGAATCGCGACGCGATCCTGCCTGTTGCGAAGAGACCGATAATAAAAGTCAGCGAGTTTACGGCGAGATCGATGCCGCCCCAGATCTGCGTGCGCACTTCCGGGTCGAAATCGCCCATCATCTTCCGCAACTCGAAGTAGACGAAAGTGCTCATGGATACGTAAAAGATGATGAACAGGCCGATAGCCAGCAAGTACGGACTGCTAATGAATGTCTTGAAGCCAGAGAGCGGATTGTGGCTCAGTACCTGCTTATCCGACAGGTCGCTTTGCACGTCCTCGTTACCCAGGTCGCTGATCCGCAGATGTTCCAGCCGAATGATGAATCCGATTGGCAGCATGAGTAGCACGGCCGCGATTAACAGCAGATTCAAGTTGCCGATCTCGTCGGCAAAGAATGTCGGCAGAATTGGGCCGATCAACGCACCTGCAGTCGCACCCATCGCAATTACAGCGAACAGGCGCTTGGCCTGCTCTTTGTTGTACAACCCGGACATGAAAGTCCAGAACACGGACAGGTGATACAGGCTGAAGACGCTGAGCCAGACATAGTAGGCACGATTCACGAGATCGTTCTCGCCCAGCGTCCGGCCCGCAACATAAAACGCCACGAATGTCAGAGCAAAGAACACATAAACGCTCGGCACGATGACGCGAAGGCGAAGGCGCGAAATCACCGCGCCATAAATACTGACGGCGATCAAGCTAACGAAGAAGGTCGATGTCCAGAGCCAGCTCAGCTGTTCATCGGTCCAGTTCGATGAGAGCGAGTCGCGTACCGGCCGGAGTATGAAATACGCCGACATCAGGACAAACACAAACCCGAACGACAACAACGTCGCCTGCAGTTCATTAGGTTCTATCTTTGTAGCGGACCTGATCGCTCGAGTTAGTGGATTGCCGCGGCGGGTCTCACTCATCAGACTGCCGCATCGCTACAAATAATCGCCGGGATCATGCCGGTCTCCGTGCCTGAGAACGCAAGCACGAAGCCTATCATCTGCAGGTGTCAGTCTGCAGCAGCGATCGCCCGGGCAGCAGCCAGCAATTCATCCGCCGGCAACCGTACCTTGTAGTCGGGATTGACGTGCGTAAAAGCAATTACGCCATCGCGTCCGATCGCAAAAACGGCCGGAACCGGCAGTACGCCATGCCGCGCTAACGAGGACTCTGCGTAGCCGTCACCTTTCTTGTTCACATAGTCGATCGTGCGCTGCGACGCTCTGAACGCAATACCGAGGGCAATCGCCGCCTGTGCGTCGGCATCCGAGAGGATCGTGTAGTCGAGTCCGGCAATATCTTCCTGCGCCTGGTGCTCGAGACTCTCGTAGAGCAGCTCCGGTCGGTCGCCACTCAGAAACAGGACATCAATACCCAGGGATCGAATCTCGGGAATGACATGGCGCATCTCCGAAAGGTACACGTTGCAGTAAGGGCACCAGCCACCACGGAAGACCATGAGCATGACCGGCTTGTCCAGGCTTTGCGGGTCGAAATCGACCGGACTGGAGTCGACCGCCGCGACGACGAAGCGGGGTGCAGGGTCGCCGACGCCCAATGGCTGTACCTGGTCGGCAGACTCGGCAATCGGCACGTCCGCGTGGCCGTGACGAATCGCCGTGCTGCAGACGAGGCTGAGGATTAAAGCAGCGGCCAATGCCACCGGGATCAATGATCGTGTCATGCGGAACTCCAATTATTTGCTGAGGAGACCGCGACGGCGGCAGGATTATTACGCGCACCGCCAGAGCCGATGACTACATCGCCTTTTCCAGCAGGTCGTCGCCGCGAATACTGGTGACGCCGCGGCAGCGCGCCTTCGCGCGGTACATGGCCTGGTCGGCTTCGCGCAACAGGCCCGTCAGGGTACTGGCGTTGTCCGGGTAGAGCGCAAGGCCAATACTCGCCCTGCAGACCAGTGTCAGGCTGCCGATGTCGTAGGGTTCTTCCAGTGACCGGGTCAGGCGCTTCGCGAGCCTGTCGGCGACGTCCGAGCTTACGTCCGGAACCAGCGCAACAAACTCATCGCCGCCCGGACGGCCGATAATGTCGTCGGACCGCAAGCTTTTCATGAGGCGTTCTGCCGCGGTCTTGAGCAGCTGATCGCCGATTTCATGGCCAAATTCATCGTTAATCGCTTTGAATTCGTTCAGGTCGATGAAGAACAGCGCACCCGTGGCGTCGTCCGGGCTCTCGGTCAGGCAGATTGCGGCGTCGTGCTCGAAACCACGGCGATTGCGCAGACCCGTTAGCGGGTCCGACGCCGCGATCGACCGCATCTGGCGTTCCTTGGCTTTGCCATCGGTTATATCGACAATCGTTGCGGCGACGCCATCCCCCATCGGTTGGCATATGACGCGCAGCCAACGGACAGGCCCGCCGGAATGCTGGCGCACTTCCACCTCCAGGCTCCGACCGCTCTCGACCGATGCTGCGAAGCGCGTTGCGACATCCTCAGCATCACTTTCGTCCATGCCCGTTACCGCGCGCCGAATCACCTGTGTGGCTGAACAATCGACCAGGTCGTCGACATCCGCCTCAAGAAAGCGGGCAGCGGCCGCATTCGCGAAGATACTGCGTAAATCCGTACCGCCGCGATCATCCTCGATGCGGCTAAATCGCACGATGCCGTTGACAGACTGATTGATAAGCGTGCGCAGGAGTTTTTCACTCCGGCGCACCTCATTCTGCGCTTTCTCGACATCACTGACGTCACGAAACATCAGCACTTGGCCGCCGCGCGCCGACGCGCGGCTCGAGCGGATAGACGAGACCTGCACATGCAGGAAACGACCGGTCGTCGTCATCATCTTCTGCGGCTCACCGCTGTCGAGTGCCTCGAAAACTTCCGGCACCTCATCTCCGAACAATTCGCCGAGTGGCGTGCGGAGCGCCCGCGCCTCGTCAATGGAAAGCATGCTCTCGGCGGTATTGTTCATGCCGATGATTCTGCGCTGCTCGTCGATAACGACCACCGGATCCTGCATATTCTGAAATACGGTTTCGTAGGCAAGCGGCGAGAACTCGATGATCTGCTCACCAAGAATCAGCCATGCATAAACCGGCAACATGGCGGCAAATACGAGCGGAACATAGGAGATGGTGTTGGGTCCGATCCCGACATCGTAGGCGGCCGTCGCCGCGAGCGGAAAAATACAGGCTGCAATCAGCAGGAACAGGCCGCGACGATGCGCCGGCGCAACGCCTGAGCTGTGCGATATCAGTGTAAACAATGCCATGCCAAAGACGGCGTAACTGTACGGCAGGTGACCGAACATGAACCAGGGCCCCCATTGCGTTGGAAACGTCAGGAATTGTCCGGCGTCGTTGGTGAACGGTCCGTACCACATCAATTCATGAAACTGGTTAGTTGCTGCAAGCAAGACCGAAAGGCCCGGGACTATCAGCATGAGTGCCAGTCGCGATGCCGGCGTCTCGGCGCCCGTATATTCGCGGAAACAGGCATAGGCGACGATCGGCGCGAATGCGGTGCCAACGAAATGGCCGGCGCGGCCCATTGAAAACATCGCGAACGTCTCGGACAGCAATTCAATCGCGCCGCCGAGGACCCAGACGCTGATGATTACGAACAGGACTCCGATCGGGACCGTGCCGACTTCGCGCTTCGACATCACCAGCCGCAGGCCCATCAGCGCATAGCATGCTGCGCTGAAGATCAGCAGTACAGCCAATGCAACGTCCAGACTCATCGAAGCGCAACCTGATTTAACGAAATCCCAAACATTATTTTAGGGACCGCGGGAGCCGCGTTCTTTCGACTGTTTCTCAGGATGGACACGTGCCAGTGTCGTATATGGTCAAATTCGGAGGAATCAGGGCCTTAGACTATTTAATAAAGGAAATTTCTTGCCGAAACCCGTCTCGACCCAGCGCGTCGAGCAAACCGAGAAAACCCGCTGCGCCGCTTTCGCCTTCCAGCGCCTTTTGTCGATAGGGATCATCCTGTCCCCGGGCGGCAAGGCGCCAATAAAGTAGCGAGATCGTCGTCGCGAGGCGCGCTCGCACGAGATCGAAGAGCAGGTCGGCTTCCTTCGGCTCCAGCGGCATGACGACATGGTAGGCCGCCACAAACGGCACGATAAACTGCAGTGGGCTGGATTCGAATACTCGCAGGTACGAGGCCGCGATGGCCACATCGAAGACCAGCGGCGCTTTGACGATATCGCCGAAATCGATGAACCCCATGCCCGGGTCGGTCATCAGCACATTGCCCGGGTTAGGGTCCCCGTGAATCACCTGCGAACGCAGACGGGGCATCTCGGGCAGGACCTCGCGTTCGAAGTCATCGACCACGCGAGCGACGCTCGCCTTGATGTCCACATCGTCAATGCACGGCAAGAGACCGCGCAACTCGGTGGCACGTTGCAGGTCCCACAGCAATTCAGGGCGCTCCCCGGGATGCGAGAAGCCGCCAAAGGCCCGATCGAGCCTCGCGAGCGCCGTACCGAGCTCACGAGCGGCGTCTTGTTCCAGGGGCTGCGATTCAAGCGGAACGCCGTCCACCCACGTCACCACCCGCAGCCGATAAGCGCCGTGCTCATCGGCAATCCTGCACGACGATTCGCCCGACAGCGTCCGAAAAACCTGCGGGACAACGACATCTCTCGCCCGCTCGAGGTGTTGCAGCGCATCGATCTGAAAGTCCGTCGCTACCGACTTCTCGAAGCGGCTCGTGACCTTTACGACGAAGCAGCTGCCGTTGGCCGAACGCAGCATGAAGTTCTGGTCTCGCTCACTAACCAGCGGCGAATAATCGCCCCTGAGGCCGAATGCCGTTTGCACGGCGTGCGCAACAGCGTCGACGGTCAACGACGGAGCGTCTCCCTTGATAGCGGCCATGGCGGTAGATTCCGGCTTCATGCCGGCAGTGTCGCGAATGGCAAGGGCACTGTAAATGGCGCCAATAGTCAGCCCGGTTCTCAGAACTGTCGATTGGGTCGCGTTCTGTTGAACATCATTGGGCAAAAATTACCTCATCTATGGACCGTCTATTGAGAATAGCCCGATCCGGGACGCCGGACACCGGCATCCAGTTTCGAATGCATGCATACGGCAAGGACGATATCCGCGCATTCCTGCGTGACGTGCTCGCTATGGCGAATGCCTCGGTCGAGGGCAACCGCTATATCGTTGTGGGCGTAGATTTCGACGAGAAGGGGCGCAAGATTGCGCGGTCGATCGACAGCACGGACTTCTCGGGAAAACCGTCATATCACGCGCTGGCGAGTGAGTACATCGAACCCCCTATTCGAATCCGGTACGCACCCGTATCGCTCGATGGCCAACGCGTAGGCGTTTTCGAAATTGGCGATTGCCAGGACCGCCCGTACATGATGCGAGCCGACTTCTCCGAAAAATTGCGGCGCGGCGATGCCTACACGCGTATCAAGAACACCTCGATCAAGATGGGACGGCGGCAACTGATGGAACTGTTCGAACTCAAGTTCCGTGACTCTGTCTCAGCCAGAGATATCGAAGTTGGCTTTCCGGGGGAGATTATTCACAAGGATATCCTGATACCGACCTGCGATCTCTCTGCGATGCCCTCGGCGCTGGCATCCGCCAAGCTCGAGGAGATGCTCAACATTCGCAACAGGCCGACGAGCTCGGGATCGACAACGATGGTGGCGCGCCTCACACACGCTCGCCTCTACGGCACCGAAGATCCGTACGTGGATCGCTCGCCGGAAGACATCCTCATAGAGCTGAACCAGATACGGAGCAAGTACCTGCACCAGGACAATCACTTTCTTTTCCACGATCGCGCCGAGAAAATGCAGCTCGTCGTGCTCAACCAGGGCGAGGAGCCGATCGTCGACGCATCCCTGGCTCTTGCATTGCCGAATCACGACTCGTTTTACGTGGCCGATACTCTGCCAAAGCGTGCTATCGGCGATCGTTTTGTTGATCGATCGCCGGATGAGATTGCGCGCTATCCGGCCGTGACGTTCAAGAACGACTCGATCCATGTCGCCGCGAAAATTGGTGATATTCCCGTCGGGGAACCTGTGGAGGTATTCGTCTCGCCGCTACGGCTGTGTGTTGGCAGTGATCTGCGCGGCAGGCGGCTCGGCGTGCGCTACAGCCTGCATGGCCAGAACCTGCGCGCACCGGCCAAAGGAAAACTCAAAATCACGTTCCGCTAGGCCGTCCATTTGTCCACATGCGGCGCCGCGTAGCGCTCGAATTGCTGGATCAGCCCGGCCGGGTCAGGGTCGCACAGTAACATCTCGCGATTCGCAGACCGCAGAAATCCCTGCTTGTTGGCATGATCCAGGAAGCACAGCAGATGGTCGAAATAGCCGTTGATATTCAGCAGGCCGCAAGGCTTGTCGTGAAAACGAAGCTGACCCCAGGTCACAATCTCAATGATCTCCTCGAGTGTGCCGAAACCACCCGGCATAGCGATGAAACCATCCGACAAGGCCGCCATCATGGTTTTGCGCGCATGCATGGACGCGACGATGTGCAACTCGGTCAGGCCTTCGTGGGCGATTTCTTTCTCACAGAGCATCTTCGGAATAACGCCGTGTACCTTGCCCCCCTGCTCGAGCACCGCGTCCGCGAGGATACCCATGATGCCCTTGTCGGCACCGCCATAGACAAGCTCGAGATCATGCCGAATGAGCACATCCGCTAGCTCCCGGGCCGCCGCGCCGTACTCGGGGCGATTGCCCGTATTCGAACCACAGTAAACGCAGATTCTGCGCATTAATCAGGCAGACTTGGCCGGCGACTTGACGTTGTGCACAATCGCGGCGATGCCCGGGCGATACTGCTCGAGTTCTTCGGGCGTCAGCGCATCAAGCTCATGCGGGAACACGAGCCACTCGTCTGTCTCACGCAGGTAATAGTCTGGTAACAGGTCGGTCTCATTGCGGTTCGGCTTGAACCACGGCACCGCGACCCGAATGTCCTCGGGCGTATTACCGCGGGCCCGCCTGCCCAGGTCCTCAATCACGGCCTTGATCGTATTTCCTGTATCAAATACATCGTCGACGATAAGCACACGGTCGTCGTGACAGATCTTCTTGATGATGTAGTTGAGCCCATGCACGGCGACATGGCCACGCTGGTCAACACCGGTGTAAGACGAGGTGCGAATGGCGATGTGATCCGATTCGATCCCGCAATAGGTCAACGTCTCTTGCAGGGCCATGCCGACGGGCGTCCCGCCGCGCCAGATCGCGATGATCATGGTCGGGTTGAAGCCGCTTTCGAGCACCTTGATGCCGAGTTCGATGGAGTCCTCGAGGAGGTCCTGGGCGGAAAGTACGGTCTTGTCCATTGTTATTCTCTTGAATCCGGACCACTTGGCGGCCTTATAATGGCGAATATTGATTCTAGCTCAGCGCGCCACGAGAACAACAATGAATGAGCGATTTATTGCCGCGAACGACCTCCTGCAGGACTCCTTCCAGCTGGCGGCCAATATTTACGAGGCGGGTTTCCGGCCCGATTTCCTCGTCGGGTTATGGCGTGGCGGCAGCGCCGTGGGCATCGCGGTGCAGGAGGGCCTTGACTATTTCGGCGTCAAAACCGACCACATCGCCATTCGCACTTCGTACACGGGTGCCCGCAGCTACTCACAAATGGTCGACAAGGGCGAGTCCATTCGCGTGCATGGCTTGCAGTATCTGCTCGAGAACCTGTGCTCACACCACTCGATGCTGATTATCGACGACGTTTACAGCACCGGCTCCAGCGTCACGGCTGTCATCAACCAGCTGGCGCGCAAGACGCGTCGAAATCTGCCACACGATATTCGTGTCGGCACTGTCTGGTATCGGCCCACCGAGAAAACCCTGAGAGTGCCCGAGTATTACGTGCACGAAACCCGGGACTGGCTGGTTCTGCCCTATGAACTGTCGGGCTTCTCGATATCCGAGCTGACCGAAAACCGCCCCGAAATGGCGGGGCAGCTGCGGCGCCTCGCCCCGCACGTCAAAGCAGAGGACGATCTCCCGGTCGGGTGATTTAACCGGCTCGCTGGCCGTCCAGCCTGGAAACGAGTTCGCCAATCAGGTCGCTGGAAGTCACCATCCCGACCAGCCGCTTCTTTCGATCCACCACCGGCAGCGCGTGAAATCCACCAATCGACAGCTTTTCCGCCGCGTCCAGTAACGTCGAGGTTTCCCTCAGGACAATCACCTTGGTCTCCATGATCTGGCTGACCGTGGCGTCGGCAAAAATTGGCAGCTTGCCGTCGAGCAAGTGGAGCTTGAGAAAGTCGGAAGAAGAAAGGATGCCGACAAGGCGGCCATCTTCGACGACCGGCAGGTGATTGATGACATTACTATCGAGCAGGCGTCGCGCCTCGGCCGCGCTGCTTTGCGGACTGACGGTCGCAGGGTCCGGGGTCATGACATGATCGATAGGAATATCGTGCATTCGCCCTCCTGTCTCGGTTATCCGAAACTATGAAACGATTGCATCGTCACCATCTAGTCGGGACTATACGTACACCTCAAATCAAGCGAGCCAGACAATGCAGGACTTACCCCATCATTACCGCGTGACTGCTAGCGGCGAGGGCGCCGCGAACGTCATCGTGTCCGCGCAAGGACTTCCCGATCTCGAGACAGCCGGCCCTCCGGAGTTTGGCGGCCCCGGCGACGTCTGGTCACCTGAAACCATGCTGGTCGGCGCCGTCGCCAACTGTTTTGTGCTGAGCTTCAGGGCGATCGCCAGGACGGCAAAACTCGACTGGATTTCGCTGACCTGCGACACCGAAGGTGAACTCGACAAGGTCGAGAGACTGACGCAGTTCACAGGGTTCAAGGTCAGGGCAACACTAACGATCCCGGCTGACGGTAACGAGAAAAAAGCCCATACTATTCTCGAGAAGGCTGAAAAGTACTGCCTGATCACCAATTCGATGAAAGCGAACTCTCACCTCGAAGCGCGTGTCGAATTCCAGTCGAACGATTAGGATCGAGGAACCTGATATGACCAGATCGCTGTGGGCGGTATTTCTATTAACGTTGAGCATGTGTGTTATGGCCGATGAACAAGCGAGGACAGTGACCGTCAACGGCACCGGTTTTGCCGAAGTGGAACCGGACCGGGCGACCCTGACAATGTCGATCAATGTCCGCGAGCCGACGCTGGCGGCCGCGCAGAAAAAAGCCGCCGCGGTCACGAGCAAGGTGCTCAAGATGACCGATCGCATGAACATCGATCGGGACCAGGTCGATACGACAGGCGCCTCGGTGCGTCCGGACTATCGCTGGAATCGCGAGACCGAGGAACAGGAGTTGCGCGGTTACATTGCCGACCGCCAGATTGCCGTCCAGCTCGAGGACCTCGAGAAGCTCGGCGCCCTGATCGAGGGTGCAGTCAATGCCGGCGTGAACCAGGTGACGCCTCCGCAGCTCGACAGCAGTCGGCGCAAGCAAGCGTATCGCGAGGCGCTAAGCGCAGCGGCAGAGGACGCCAGGTTGAACGCAACCCAGCTGGCCGAGTCGCTTGGCGCGACACTCGGCCCGGTACTCAGCATCAACTCCGGCGTCGTTGCGCCACGCCCGCCGGCGCCTTACCAGGCGCGCGCGCAGGCCATGGCGGCCGATTCAGGCGCGGCGGAAACCTACAATCCCGCTGACCTGAAATTCAACGCGACGGTTACCGTGGTATTCGAACTGACCGACTAGTTCCGGGGCGCCGTCACCGCAAATACCGCCGTTAGGCTAGAATCAGTGTAGAAAATGCTGAGGCTGGCCAATGAGCGAAGACGAGAGCGACCGGAGCGAACACGGGTTTTTCCGTGAGTTAGTCAGGCGCCGCATGTTCCGGTCGGCTGGCGCCTACATCGTGGCCAGCTGGGTCCTGGTGCAGGTGGCCTCGATCGTCCTTCCCGAATTTAGCGCGCCGCGCTGGGCCATGCGCTCGCTGATTGTCATGTTGATTGCGGGATTCCCGTTTGCCATGGTGCTTGCGTGGATGCTGGACATCACCCCGTCTGGAATTCGGCGCACCCAACACTCGCATTACTCCCGGTCGCGTGAGGGGATACTGCGGGGCAGTGTCGTACTCGTCGCATCACTGGTTTCCGCAGGCGCGCTTTGGTGGGCCTGGACCGACTATGTCATTCCCGCAACGCAGCGTCCCGCGAGGCCGGCGATCAAGCAAAATCCGATTGTCGCGGTTAGCACGCCCCGGATGATATCGGGAACCGAGGACCTCGCGTGGCTCGGCGAAGGCATAGCAGACCTCATCAGGAATGAGCTTGCGGAGTCACCTCACATCATCGTGCTGTCGGCCAATGGCTGGAACAGGATTGCGGGCGATGCAGACTCGGTCGCTTCACAGGTTGAACTTGCCCGGGACGCCGGCATCGACTACCTCGTTGCCGGGCAATACCTGCAGACGAATGACGGTATTGTACTGACGCTCGGCATCGACGACCTCGAAAATGAGATTGAAATCCAGGGGGTGCGCCTGGTCGAGGACGACGCGGCCAAACTGGTCTCCGCCTCGGCCAGCTCTGCGATGTCCAAGAGCATACGGCAGGCACTGCAGATCCCGATGCAGGAAAACGTCCAGCGCTTTGCTGCGGATTTCGCGACTCGAAATATGGATGCCTACGAGGCGTACATAGCCGGCCTGGGATATGTGATCGATTTTAATTACGCGCGTGCGGAGGATGCGTTTCGTGCCGCCCTGGCGATCGCGCCTGATTACCACATGGCCAGATTTCGACTGGCGGAAACGCTCGAGGCGGCCGGTCAGTCGGAACTGGCTTTTCGCGAACTTGCGAACATTCCGGACGACGCCAGGCTGACTGGCCGCGAACGGCTGTACATTGACGGGGCCAGGGCCTCGTTTATCCACGAACGTGATGTCGAAAAGACGATCGAAATCTACGCCGAACTCGTCGAGAAATACCCCTACGACATGGAGGCCGGTCAGCTCTTGGCTGAGGCCTACTGGCTTGCATTTGACGAGCAGGCAGCCATCGACGCATTTCGACGGCTCGCGGAAACGCATGCCTACGACCCAGCCGCCTGGATGGCCCTTGGCGAGCGCTTACTCGATGTTGGCGAACTCGAAGAGGCCGAAGCGGCGCTGGCCCGCTACGTCGGAGAGGAACCCGACGACCCCTATGCTCATGCCCTGATGGGCAATCTGTGGCTGCTGCGCGGCGACACGACCAGGGCCACTGCTGCTTACGAGCGGTCATTGCGCCTCAAGCCAGGCTTCGTCGTCGCAACACTTGGCCTCGCGCGAAGTCTATATCTGCAGGACCGCTTCGACGAAGCCGAAACTCGGTGGCGCGGCCTGGTGGAAGACGGCGAGGCCGCTGCGCACCACCGCATCGATGCGGCGTTCGACCTGGCTGGTGTTCTTCGCAGCCAGCGCCGCCCCGCCGATGCGATCGAGGTACTCGAGGCTGTCGACGAGCCGATCCGCCAGGAAGATCTGTACACGGCTACGATGCTATCGACGATCGCGATGCTACAGCTCGACGCGGGAAATCCCGACCGTGCCGCGGCGCTAATCGATGCGGCCATCGCCGAGTCGCCGGGCGTTGCCACGCGACACCTGTTCGCGCGCGGCATCCTCGAGATTCAGACCGGTCGCCTCGAGGCCGTAGAGGCAACGGCGGCTGAAATCCGAGCTCTCGCGCTGCCACCCGATGATCCCGACCGGACCGAAGACAAGGCCGCAAGCTACCTGCTCGGACTGGCAGCACTGAACCTCGACGACCTCGAGACAGCGGGATCGTTGTTCGAAGAGGCACTGAGACGCGACGGCTACGAGTACGCGCTGTATGCACTGGGCCACGCCACCTATCTGGCCGCGGCGGGCGAGCTCCGGGCGGCGGCCGACCTTGCGGGCCGGGCCATGGCCAATCGGGATCCAGGCGATCTGCGGCTCGACCTCGAGCATGAACGCGCAGTGGCGGCGCGCCTGCGCGACGAATTACTGGCCCGCGTCAATAACTAGCGCGGCACGCGCCGCTTGCGGGTAGATCCCGACGTCAGCAAACATTCGGGAAGCTCGCCCCGGTCCATATCGCCATCGAGGTCCGTATGGATCAAGGTTCGCGGCGGGCACTTCGAGTCGGGCGCTTCAGAGAGCAGGTTCTCGTGTGTGAGTGTCAGCCCGACAGACACCTCGTTCGTCACGAGTTCGTAGCCAGCAAGCGCAACGTCAAGTGCCGTGTATTCGCCATCCCCGTTCATGTCGTGGATGTAGTCGGGCGCCTCACCGTTCACAACCACGGCCCGGACCTGTACATAAGCCGGGTAATACTGCGACAACAGTTCATCGTAGAACGCATTGGCGCTGCCTGATTCCGCGACCGGCGGTATCGGTTCGTCGAGATTGATGCCCGTCACAGGACCACTGTCGACGCGGAGCGCGTACTCGAAACCATCGAGCGACGGGTCTGATACCGCGGTATCGATCAGGGCGATCGGCTCGAACACGCCGGCCAGGATATGCATGTAGGCCGTAACCGTGGTGTTGTCCTGACCATTGAGGTCAACTGCGGAGACCGTGTTCACGAACCCTGCGAGGTTGCGAATCACGCCAGGCGTGAGATTGAAGTCCGTATCGAACACGCGCGCTCCGCCAACATCCGCCATAAGCACGAGGCTCGACAAATCGTCGTCGGCGCCGTACCCGTAGCCATCGAGTTCATCCGGCTTCGTTGCCGCAGGGTCGGGTCGGCCACCCGTCTTCGGACCCACGGCCTTGGTCTTGCCGTCAAAGAGTTTCAGATAGGGAGTGTTTCGTGGTGCTGGCGCCGATGCCTCATCATCAATGAGCCGGGCACGAATCGACGAGTTGCCCGTCGTGTCGTTGTCGAACACACCGAACGTGTCGTGCTTCTCGGTCTGCACTTCCACATAGAGTTCATCTTCGACGGTCCCGGCGCACTCGAAGTCAAAGGTCGTCAACATCAGGTCGTCGACCAGCGAATTGAGGTTGAGGCATTCGTCCGGGTCCGTCAGGACCAGCGCTTCACGTTCGTCGTTCAATGCGCGCTTCGCCACAAAGCCGACGGCCGAGTCGCTTTCTATTCTGAACTGGAGCGGCCATTGCGTCGTTGCGAGCAGTGCGCCGCTGTTCTTGTAATGACGCGTGCGAATGCCGTGCTCTTGCGACGTGACTTCGTAACTCGCCTGTGGCGTTACGAGCACCAGTCGTGCCGCGTCCTGATTACCGCCGGCATCCGCTGGCTGAATGCCAGGCAACACCAGACAGAGTATTACTGCCGTCAAATACCTCATAAACCCTTCTCCCATGCAGAAACAGAATTCTCGCTCTCTGCTTTCAGTCTAGACCGTGTATAAGGGACTGCAAGGCCCGCGTGGGCCTCGCGCCTCGCTCAGGGCATCAGATGCTTGTCGAGAAACCTGAGTAGAGGATCGTAGAGAAGCTCTGCCTCTCTGACGTTGCTGAAGCCGTGCCCGATGTCGTCTATGACGACAAAGTCGGGGTCGGTCCCCTGCAGGCGCATCAGCATACGCAGCCGCCAGCTGTGCTCAATGTCGACTATTCGGTCCTTGGTTCCATGCGCCAGGAAGACCGGGCGCCTGATGTCGCGGTAGCGATACACGGGCGAGTTGGATGTCTGTTCTTCATAGTCGAGATCCGGGTCGCCAACAATTCGGATCAGTTCTTCACGTAACGCGGGGTTCCTGTGCAACCGCGATTGCGCGAACATGAGCGTAAGGTCGGTTACGCCTGCAAACGACGCCGCGCACTGATACAGCTCCGGATTGCGAATGATGCTCATGAGCGCAGAGTAACCACCGTAACTCGCACCGAAGATGCCAATCCTGTCGCGATCCAGCTGCGGGTAGGTTTGCAGTGCCCGCATCACGGCCGAGTCGATATCGTCTTCGATGCCGCGCCCCCACTCACGGAGGCCGGCTTCTACGAACTCCCTGCCGTATCCGGACGACCCGCGATAATTTACCTGCAGAACGGCGTAGCCGTTGTGTGCCAGCCACTGCACGTCGCCGGAATAATAGCGGCTGTCACGCACGCCGATCGGCCCGCCGTGCGGCATAACGACAAGCGGTACCGAGTTTCCGCCGGCTGCCGGCAAGGTTAGAAACGCGTCCACGAGCAGGCCCTCTTCGGCCTCGATTTCCAGGACAAGCGTTTCGCTTAAGCTTTTGCCTTCGAGCCACGGCGACAGCGAGATGACCATCTCGCAGCTGTCGCTCAGCTTGTCACAGCGAAAAATCTCGCCGTGGTCCTTTGACGTCGATGCGCTTACCAGCAGGACATTGTCGTCATTCGCGCGACCGATGATGACGATGCCCTTGTCGGGGAATTTCTCCTGGAGGTCGTGGAATTCCTCATGACGCTCGTCAGCGAAAAAATGATAGCGAAGCAGGCCCTGCTCGGAAAAAACGACGCCGTACGGTACAGGATGGTCGTCATCGACAAGGATCCCGCCAAGGTCGAAGCGTTCGTGCTCATAGATCACGCGTGCCAGCGTGCCGGACTGCAGGTCGAATTCAACAGCCGCTGTCTTGTCCGTAGTCACATTCGACAACGCATAGAGCGTCTGGCCATCCGGCGACACGCTCACAGGATGGATGCTGGACTCCTTGTTGGCGACCCAGCGCTGTTGCCATTCCCCGCCGCCCGCGCTGCGTTGCCAGATTTCGGGTATGCCGTTCTGCCGCTTCAGCCCGACGACGTAGTTGCCCGCCTGGTCCTCAACGTACTCGACGAACTCGTCGGACCCGGTATTGATCTTGTTGCGACCGCGAAACAGGCGGTTGGACTTTTCGAAGACATTGATTTTGTACAGGTCGACTGCGACAACGTCATCGTCGTCGCGGTAACGGGCGTAGACAACCCTGTCCGGATCGTCGAGCAGCGCGTCATGCAGGTAGCCCCGAACCGGATGACGCTCCCAGGCGAGTTCCGCAAGATCGCCGTTTTCGTCCAGCCCCAGCCTGCTCGAATAGAGTCTCGAGCGTCCGGTGTCGCGGTTGTACGCTCTCAAAATCAGCGTGTTCTCGCCGATCCACGCGATTTCCCGGATGCGCTCATTGTTACTGAAATCGAAAATCAGTACGTAGCCGAGCTCCTCGTTGCCGGCATAGACCTGCTGGTCTGACTGGTAAACGAGATATTCGGCCGTCGGTGACAACTCGACCGAGCGGACGGCTGCGGGTCGGAACAGGTCATCGAAACGCAGCGCCGCAGCGTCGGTTTGCTGCGCACTGCTTGCGCTGGCCGCCAGGCCCGCGAGTGCCAGCAGGCAGGTACTCACAATGTTTCTAGTCGGCCGCATGAGTCGCCTCCTGGTATGACGTCTTTTCCTGCAGGTAGAACTCGGTGAAGCGATCGTCCGGATAGAGACCGTTGTCTATTTCGTAACGCCCCATGAGTTCAGGGTACCTCTCCTCCAGCATGTACAGGGCAATGACCAGGCGGTCGTTCAGCCACGCGGAGTAGCGTTTCGATGCGCTCGTTTCCAGGAGAAACGTGCCGACGTAGTTGATTGTTCCCGGCTTCACAACGAACTTCAGGTCCAGGTGCTCCAGGGGAAATCCGTAGTAACCATCGCCAACGTCCAACGACGCATTTTCCCAGACGTAGGAACCGGCCTTCGCCCTGGCCACCCGGTAGTACTGCCCCGCGCGCAATGGTTTGAACTCGATGCTGTCGCCGATGCTGTTGAGGCGATTTATCCTGACGTTGGTCATCGGCTCGGTGGCATTGTAGGAAATGATGACCAGCCCCTCGTCGGGAGCCAGGTTCTCGAGATCGATGCGCTCGATAACATCACGCTCGACATGTTTGAGCACGTTCTCATAGGCCAGCTGGTTACCCATGTAGACCTTCAGCACCCGCCCATGATCGAGACACTTGAATCCCGGGACGTCGGGACTGACCAGGTTCGCGACGTCCCTGACGATCGTCTCGACATAGGTTGCCCTGGCCTGCTCGACATCCCGCCACTCCCGGATGCGGTCGACGGCGGCCCGCAGTATCTCCGTTTCACGGGGATCGAGTCGGCTGCTCGCCTCCCCGAACAACTCGGCAATCCTGCGTTCGTGCTTGTCACGAATCTTGTCCGTGCGCTCGCGATGTACGTTGGCGGAATTCTCGAGCTTCTCCTGGCACTTCAGGTAGGCACGGGACGGTTCCGCGTGCGCCACGACACCTGCACACAGCAGCACCAGGACGAGTGTTAGACGTGAACCGTAACGCATCACCTTGCGCAACTCGTCGCTGCGACTGTCCCCTCCCAGTCGGGGTCGGCAACGCCCAGCCAGGCATTGCCGTCACGCGCGACGAGGTGGATCCGGCCAAACGCCGCGTGCCGCTCGACGTGCACCGTTTCGAAGCCGGCCGCCCTGAGCTCGCCGTCAATTTCGATCGGCCAGCCGCGTTCGGGCGTCAACTCCAGGTTGATCTTTTCGCCATAGCTAATGCGTTCGCCGGTCTCTGTCTCACCGCGTTCCGGATGGACGCGCGGCAGGGCCACCGACATGGCCGCATCATGGCCCTGGTCGACATGCCGTGAAATGGTCTGGACGATGGCCGACAGGATCCGAATGCCGCCTGCCGCACCCAGCGCGAGCACCACTTCGCCATCTCGCGTCACGACCGTCGGGGCGATCGTCGTACGGGGCCGCGACCCTGGCTTCTGGTCGGCCGCCGAAAGATAGCTGCCCATCGTCGCGGCATAGACGAACCCGAGCTCCGGCGTGATAACGCGAGACCCGAACAACGGCCCGACGGTTTGCGTGATGCTGACAATGCGTCCCTCGCAATCTGCGATCGTAAAGTGGGTCGTATGGTGGCTGTCCTTTCCCCAGTGGCTGCCGCTCCAATCAGTGGCTGAGGCCAGCACCGGCCCGCCCTGTGCGGGCGACGAATCGAAGCCGGACACGCCAGTCGCGGCCGGCAAGCGAATGGACGCTGCCTGCTCCGCCGCCCAGGCTTTGTCTGCGACGCCGATGAGGTCGAGCTCCGCCCGGTCAGCGGCCATGCTGTTGATCGTCAGGGCCAGTGCCTGGTTCATCGCTGCCGCCCACTGCGACTCCGTCAGCGCGGCCATGTCGATGTTCTCGAGAATGTTGAGCGCCTTAACGACGAGACCGCCACCCGCGGGAGCCGCAAGCGAGTGAATGTCGTAACCGCGATAGCGGGTCGTGATGTAGCGGCCGTCGAGAACCTCGTAACCGGCCAGGTCGTCGGCGGTCACGTGGCCACCGTTCGCCGCCATGTCCGCCGCAATCTGCGTTGCGATCTCGCCCCGGTAGAAATCTTCGGCACCGGCGTCGGCGAGACGCGAAATGGTCCTCGCGAGTTGCGGTTGCCTAAGCAAGTCGCCCGCGTCATAGGCGCTGTTGTCAGCTTCGACAAATACCCGCTGAAATCCCGGGTTGTCCTTGAAGTTCTCGAGGCCGTTCTCATGGCGGGCGGCCGCGCCAGGCGTCAACCGGTAGCCGTCCCTCGCTATTCTCGCAGGCTCCTGCAGCAAGGCAGACCACGGCAGCGACCCGTGCTCGAGGTGAAGGCGTGCGAGTCCCGCGACGACGCCCGGTGTCGCGATGGTCCCGTACCCCTGCGACACCGGTTCCTCGGGCGGCGTGTACCCGGCCGGCACTGCGGTCATGCCGTTGTATCCCTGGTAGCGGCCGTCCGGGAACCTGACGAGAATCTGCGTGCGGCCACCGAGGTTGCTCATCGACGGCTCGACAACTGCAAGGGCGAAACCCGCGGCCACGGCTGCGTCGGCGGCATTGCCGCCCTGCTGGAGCACAGCCCGCGCTACATCGGTCGCCACCGGATGCGCGGTTGCAGCCACGCTGTTGCGGGACTCCGGGGACTTGCCTGCGGGCAGGGACTGGCAGCCCGCAAACACGAGCAGGAAGCCCAGCAGCGCAAGGCAAGATCGGCTCATCAGATTTGTTCTCCATTCACATACGTGGCCGCAATATTGCGATCGTCGGCCAGCGTGATCAACGCAAACAGCTTTTCCTCAATCGTCGACGCCGCGGCAATGCGCCGTTTCGTCAGGGTCGTTCCCTCATAGTCGAGGACCACGAAGTCGGCCTCTTTGCCTGGCGCGAAGTTGCCAATCTTGTCATCGAGATACAGTGCTTCGGCAGCACCCAGTGTAGCGAGGTACAGTGCTCGCGCTGCCGGCAACGCATGTTCCTGCAAGTGCAGCACTTTGTACGCCTCGCTCGCTGTTCTCAGCAAGGACAGGCTCGTGCCTCCGCCGACATCGGTCCCCAGCCCGCAACGAATGCCGGCCTCGCGCATCGACGACAGGTCGAACAGGCCGCTGCCAAGGAATAGATTGGACGTCGGACAAAACGCGGCTGCACCACCGGCGGTAGCCATGCTCTTGCGATCCTGCGCGTCCATGTGCAGGCAATGCGCAAACACGGCCCGCTCGCGCAGGAGACCGTGCTGCTCGTAGACATCGAGATAGCTGCGGCTGTCGGGAAACAGCCGGGCGATTTCCTCGACTTCATCCATGTTTTCCGCAAGATGCGTATGCACCCAGACATCCGGATATTCGCTTGCGAGACGGCCGGCGGCGGCAAGCTGCGCAGACGACGATGTCAGCGCGAAACGCGGCGTGATCGCATAGCCGAGGCGGCCCTTGCCATGCCAGCGTTCGATGAGTGCTTTGCTGTCCGTGTATCCCGTGTCCGCATCGTCGCGCAGTTCCGGTGGACAGTTCGTGTCCATGAGCACCTTGCCTGCCATCAGGCGCATGCCCTTCGCCTCCGCAGCCTCGAACACGGCGTCGGCCGAATGCGCATGCACTGTCCCGAACACGAGCGCCGTCGTCGTACCGTTGGCGAGCATTTCGTCGACAAACGCGCGCGCCACCTCCCGCGCGTGGTCCGGGTCGGCGAATTTCGCTTCGCCGGGAAACGCGTATTGATTCAGCCAGTCCAGCAGCTGGGCCCCGTAGGAGCCGATGATGTCGAGCTGCGGGAAGTGCACGTGGCAGTCGATGAAGCCGGGGACGATGAGCTTGCCGCCAAGGTCGCGGACCGGCATGTCGGCGGGCAGCCCGGCCAGCAGCGCGGCGGCGTCGCCGGCATGGACGATGTGGCCGCCGTCGATGACCAGCAGGCCGTCGTCAAAATACTCCCAGGTCGCGGCGTCCGCCTCCTCGCCCGGGTCGGCAAGACAGTGCATGATCGACGCGCGCAGCGCCTGCACTACAGCGCCTCCAGCATGATGCAGCGATCGAGCATGTGCTGCTCGCAGTTCGCCTCCACGCCGCCGCGGTCAATGATCAGGAAATCCTGGCCCGCATCGAACGCAATCAGCGGCATGTGCCAGGTGCCGCGATGGTAGTTGATACCCTGGCGGCCGTTACTCACAAACGCCCGCAGATCGCCTGCCTCCACGCTCTCGCCGGGCGGCGCCACGAGTATGACCATGCGGCAGGGCTTCAGCGGCACGAATGCCTGGCTGCCCAGCGGGTGACGCTCGACCATGTCGACCCGGAGCGGCAACGCTGTCGGTGCGCGACATCGCGCAATGCTGATCGCCACGTCGCCATCGGCCAGGTCGACCTTGCACAGGTCGTCGAAGCGCTGGAAGCGAGCCTCGTTCATGGCGTGAGGATTGTCCTGCGCGCCCTCGATCACGTCGCCATAGGGGGCAAAGCGCTCGCGCGTCAGCGGTTCGGGCCTCAGTGACAATGCGTCGGCTTCAGCCATGAACCTGCCCGAAGAGCCGAATGCGACTGACGCCGCCATCGGGATAGATCGACATTCGTACATGGCTCACTGGGCCGACCTCCAACAGGGCGTCGTCGAAGTAGTGTTGCTGGTCCATCTTGAGCTTCGCTTCCGGAAGCAGCGGCTGCCATTTTGGCGAGTCGTACGTTGCTTCACCGTCGCTGTCGAACAGTGCTGCTTCCAGCGAGACCCGGTCGGGGTAGTTGCCCTTGAAGTGCGCCGTGTCGATCTCGGCGCGTTCGATCACCCCCGGCTGGCCCAGCGCCAGTATCACCCAGTCGT
>SHLT01000090.1 GCA_004282875.1 Chromatiales bacterium
TTCTTGTACAGGGCATCGATCTCGTCATCGTAGTCCGGCAGCCGCTCGAGAAACTCCTCAATCGAACAGTCCTGCAGCGCGTCCGGCACGAGGCTGCGCACCGGGAAATCGCCGATTTCGAGTGCAATGCCCAGTTCGCGCGCGAGAATTGTCAGCTTGCGGGCCACGTCCATACCCGACAAGTCATCGCGAGGATCCGGTTCGGTGTAACCATTCTCCTTGGCGGCACGAACGATTTCGGAAAATGGCGTCGTCCCGTCGTACACATTGAACAGGTACGCCAGCGTGCCTGAGAAGATGCCACGAATTGTCCGCACCTCATCACCGGTGTAGATTAGGTCACACAGGGTGCTGATCACCGGGAGCGCAGCGCCGACGGTGGTCTCATAGAAATAGTGGGAACTGCCCTCGTCGGCCGCGGCCTGCAGCGCCTGGTAGTCGGCGAAAGAACTGCTGAAGGCTTTCTTGTTTGGCGTGATCACGTGGATACCACGAGACAGCCACCCGGCGTAACGCGAGGCAATATTCTCGCTCGACGTGCAGTCGATGATCACGGCATGCGGCAAATGCTCGGGATTCACGTACTCCTCAAACAACTCGAGATCCGTATCGACGGCGTGCGACTCAAACTCGTCTTCCCAGTTCGCAAGATCGATGCGTTTCTCGGCGAGTACCATGGTTTGCGAGCGCGCGATTGCCCGCACCCGCAGGTCGAGGTTGAACTCGCTGGCCAGTCGCTCGCTTTGTTTCTCGAGCTGACGCAGCAACGTCGCTCCGACCGTGCCCGGGCCGATGATGCCGACGGACAAGGTCTTGTGAGACAGGTAGAAACCGGAGTGCACTGCCCGCAACGCACGTGTCACATCGTCGCCATCGACAACCGCGGAAATGTTGCGTTCCGACGACCCCTGCGCGATAGCCCGCACATTGATTCCGGCACGCCCAAGCGCGCCAAAAAACCTGGCGGCGATGCCCGGCGTTCCTTCCATGCCGTCACCGACCACGGCGACAATGCTCTGTCCGCTCGTGATTTCGACACTATTTATCTGGCCGCTCTCGAGCTCCTCGGCAAAGGCATCTCTAACGACATCGCGCGCAAGTTTGGCAATGTCATCGGGAACGGCAATGCAGATCGAGTGCTCGGAGCTGGCCTGCGAAATCAGCGTGACCGAAACGCCTGCCGTCTTCAACGACGCGAACAGGCGATCGGCGGTACCCGGCACACCGATCATGCCCGACCCCTCGAGGTTCAGAAGCGCCATGCCGCCGATAGCGGTGATGCCCTTGATGTTGTCCGTGACGTCCGAGTCCGGCCCGATCAGGCTGCCTGGATGAGACGGATTGTGACTGTTGCGAATGCGTACGGGGATGCCCTTGCTGATCGCGGGACCCATGGTCTGGGGATGGATCACCGCGGTACCAAAATACGCCAGCTCCATCGCCTCGTTGTACGTTAGCTTGTCGATCACCTGGGCGTCGGGGACGCGATTCGGGTCCGCACTCATGACGCCATCGACGTCGCTCCAGATAGTGAGTTCGGCCGCGTCGCTTAACGACGCGAAGATAGCGGCCGAGAAATCGCTGCCGTTGCGACCGAGGGTTGTCTGCAGGCCCTCTTCGTCGGACGCGATGAAACCCGTAATGACCGCGATGCCGGCAAAGCCGCCCGGCACCGTTTTGTCGAAGCCCGCCTGGGACTGTTCCCACTGGACTGCAGGCCCCAGCTCCGTCTCGTGGACGGTAACCACCTGCCGGGCGTCGATCCAGGTCCCGCCACGCTCGGGTGTCTCCTGGGCAAGCAATGCGGCCAGCAGGCGCGCCGACCAGATTTCGCCGTACCCGGCGATGACATCGCGATTGCGCTGCGGCGCGGACTTGACCAGCGCAATCGCTTTCAGCACATCCCTGACGTCCTCGGCATCGGCGCTCCACGCATCGAGGACGGGCACCCGGGCATCAGGCTTGAGCAGCTCCCTTGCGGTGCCCGCATAGCGCTCGCCAATGGCACGCAACTCCGTTTCGAACGAGGCGTCGTCCTGCTCCGCCAGCGCGGCCAGATTCAGCAGCGCATCGGTCATGCCGCCCATCGCCGATACGACTACGCCAAGCCGCTCTTCGGGCAACGCCATGACGATGCCGGCGACGCGTCTGAAACAGGCCGCATCCGCAAGGCTGCTGCCGCCAAACTTGTGGATTTTCCAGCGATTTTTCGCCACGTTCCCGAAAGCCCTGTCCGCAAAAGCGTGCATGATAACGGCACTTCAGCGCTGCGTCTGCTGTTTTATATGAAACTGCCCGGCACTGGGTGTGCCGGCCTGCAAACCCTGACCCCGGAAAAGTACGGTTCGACCCCATTACCGGAAGTTTGAACCGCGGACTTTCCGGTGAGAAGATCATCGCGATGAACATGCGATGCAGGAAGCAGATTCTCGGACCGGCGCTGCTGGCCCTGCTGTTGCCGTTGCCGTCCTTCTCGCAGGATCCTGAGCCGGCGCTCAGGTTCGAGATTACGCCCATCGCCGCGTATCGGTTCGGCGGTACGTTTTACGAGACGGACAACGGCGACGGCCGAATAGAACTGCGCGACTCGGCGGCGCTGGGCTTCGCACTCAATCTTCTCGCCAACCCCAATGGCCAGTACGAGATTGTCTACGCGCGGCAGAGCACGGAAGCCGATACGCGTAACTTCTTCGCCAACGACCCGGTCATCGATCTCGACGTTGAGTATCTTCACTTCGGCGGGACGTATCTCTTCGATGGCGACGCGGCCCGCCCGTTTGTCGCGTTGGGCATTGGGGCGTCCCGGTTCGATCCATCATTCGACGGTGCTGCGTCGGAGAGCTACTTTTCGGCATCGCTCGGCGGCGGCGTCCAGATTGCAGCCAGGAACCGGATCGGCCTTAGACTGGAAGCGCGGGTCTTCACGACGTTTGTCGACAGTGACAGCACGTTCTTCTGCAGCAGCGTCGGCGGTGCGGGATCCTGCCTCGTAGACGTCGACTCGCGTACGCTGACGCAGTGGGAAGCGCGCGCCGGTCTCGTGTTTCGATTCTAGACTGAAGTGGTGGGGGCACCAGGACTCGAACCTGGGACCAGCGGCTTAAAAGGCCGATGCTCTACCAACTGAGCTATACCCCCGCACAGGGAATCCGGCCAGAACAGGCCGCAATGCCGGCGGCATCATACCGGAAATATTCGGGATGACAAGCGCCTAGACGCCTTCCTCTTCCATCCGTGAGAGACGCTGTCCTGCCAGCCTGGCAGCGGTTGTATCCGGGTACTCCGACTGCACACGCGCGAGCGCCGACCTGGCCCCCGCCCAGTCCTTGAGCTCGTAATTGCAGTAGCCCACTTTGAGTAAGGCATCGGGCACCTTCCGGGAACGCGGAAACTTCGTAATAACGACCTCGAACTCTGACAGCGCCCGGTCAAACATTTGGGTCACGTAGTGCGACTCGGCCAGCCAGTACTGGGCGTTGTCGGCGAGTTCGCTGTCGGGATACGTCACCAGGAACTGCTCAAAAGCCATGGCGGCCGGCTCGTAGCGCTGCTCCTTGAGCAATTCGAACGCTGCCTGGTAGTTATCGCGATCGGACCCACCGGGCACGGGCAGCTGCCCGGGCGACAGCGTCCCGCCGTCCATCACGCCCGGCGCATTGTTTGCCTGAACTTTCGTCTCGAGCTCCTGGATGCGCGCGTCGAGGTCCGCGTACAGCTGGCGCTGGCGGTCGGCCGTCGTCTCAGCGTTGTGCTCGAGCTCCTCGACCCGCCCCTGGAACTCGTCATCGCGACGTTCCATCGCGTTCACCTGCTGCGTGAGATTCACGAGGCTCTGGTTCTGCACAACACGCTCGATCGCCTGCATGCGGCGCTCAAGATCGTCCAGCTTCGCCAACACCGGGTCCTCGCCGGGCGGCTGCAGCAACTCACAGCCGCCAAGCGCCAGTAATGCCGCGAGCAGCAGCAGCTTTTGGCTGATTTGTGCCATCGGCCGGTGCTAGTACTTGAACTCGACGCGGCGGTTCTGCGCGTAGTCGCTTTCGGAGCTGCCAAAGCCGACGGGGCGCTCTTCACCAAAACTCACCGTCGAGATCTGGTCAGGCGATACACCCTGGATCAGTAGCATCTGGCGCACAGCCTGTGCACGGCGCTCGCCGAGCCCGATGTTGTATTCGCGCGAGCCGCGCTCGTCAGCATGCCCCTCGAGACGCACCTGGTAGCCCGGGTTGCTGGTGAGCTGCATCGCGTGCCGCGCCACGAGGTCCTGGTCGACGGCGCGCACTTCGGACGAGTCGAACTCGAAGTAGATGACCATGCCGAGTTCGCCGGCGAACGGGTCGTCGATAGGATCAAGGCTCCCGTCGACGCCACCGTCCATGCCGTCCGTCGTCGCACCAGCATCACCGTCGTAGGTCGTGTCGGTTGGCTCCGGATCCGGCACCGTGTTACCGGTACAACCGGCCAGGAGGAACATGGCTGCCGCCACTGCAAATAATTTGAAATAAGACATCATTAAGCCCTTTTCTGTCTTCAAAGCGAAGTTAAATCAATAAGTTAAAATAAATACTTAAACTAAAAATCAAAAGCGAGGAAACGGCGACCACACCGGTTCCCGCACGTCTCCCCCGGCTCTGGACGCCATCTTCTGGCGAATCAGTCCGTCAGCCGATACTGTTTCCAGCACGCCGTTCCTGCCCTGGCGCGTCGCGTAGATCAGGCTGTCGCTGTTCGGTGCAAAGCTCGGGCTCTCGTCCTGCCGGCCCGTCGACAACACCAGCAGATCTCTACGCTCGAGATCCATGACCGCGATACGGAAATTCCCGCGGTCGTTGTGGACAACGGCCATGCGCTTGCCGTCCGGTGACAGGCGCGGTCGCGCATTATAACTCCCCTCGAAGGTCACGCGCTCGGGTGTTCCGCCCCTGGCGCTGACCCGGTACACCTGGGGCCCGCCACTGCGATCCGACGTGAAATAGATATAACGCCCGTCCGGAGACCACGTGCCTTCGGTGTCGATCGCCCTGTGTGTCGTCAGGCGCGTCGTCTCGCGCGAGTTGATATCGAGCACATGGATGTCGAGATTGCCGTCCACGCCGCCCAGTGTGACCACGAGTTTGCGACCATCCGGCGAAAACGACGGCGCGCCGTTGATTCCAGGCTTCGAGGATACATTGAAGCGATTGCCCGTCCTCAGTGTCTGCACAAAGATTGACGACTTGTTGCCCTCAAACGAGACATAGGCAAGCTGGCGGCTGTCAGGCGACCAGGCCGGCGACATGATCGGGTCCTTGCTTTCCATGATCGTGTGCTCGTTGAAGCCGTCCTGGTCCGAGACGACCAGCGAGTACAGGCGCCCTTCTCCCTGCTGCTTAGCCGTGACGTAAGCCACCTTGGTGCCGAACACGCCCTTGATGCCGGTGAGCTTTTCGTAAATCATGTCGGCCGCACGGTGGGCCGCGCCGCGCATCGTGCCGCGGCTCGCCGGCATGCGATAGCCGACCAGCTGACGCTGGCCAAATACGTCAAACAGCTGGAACTGCAGGGTGTAGGCATTGGCCCCGGTCTGGGTGACCTTGCCGACAACCACCGCTTCGACACCAACGAACTTCCAGTCCTGGAAGTCGACGTCCGCCCCGTCGGTGGGCTTTTGCAGCATCTTGGACTCGTCGATGGGTGCAAAGCGCCCGCTGCGCAAAAGATCAGCTTTGATGACCTCCGCAACATCGAGCGGCATATCGGGCGCATCGCCTTCCCAGCCGAAGGGCACGACGGCCACCGGCGTGGGCTGGGCGATGCCCTGCACGTCAATCACGAGTTCCGCGTTTGCAGCACCAGATACCGCGATAAGCATGCCCAAAAGGACTTTCAGTTTTTTCAACACATTAACCTCTGTATCGTGTGACTTTAACCTATTGTTGCTTCGTCACAGGGAATCTTAGATTCGGATCGAATAGATTTGGTTCCGGTGGCTGGGGCAACGGCGATGACTTGAATATGGCTGCTTCAATCGAGCGTTTCACCACATCATCCCCATTACAATCCAGAAACCTAACGCCTAGCACGTCACCGTTTCGCGCCTGTCGAACCCGGACATTACACAAGAGGTCGTCAGGAGCGCTGGCCGGCAAACTCAGGTTACGTTGAACCTTTTGGCTGATCATCGCAATGTAGACCGCTAACTGGCCCGAATTGACAGCCGCCAAGCGGTCCGCCTCTGCATCGATCTCCGCCTGCCTTTCCTCGGCTTCCATTTCGCGTAGCAGCCGCTCATTTTCCTCACGCTGCCGCTGGATGTCTTCCTGACGCTTGCGTTCCGCCTCGACCCGCTGGCGCTCCTTCTCTTCTTCCTCACGCTGCTTGCGCTCTTCTTCCTCACGCTCGCGGCGTTTGCGGTCCTCTTCTTCCTGTCTCTTGAGCTCTTCGAGCCGTTTTTCTTCCAGCAACGCGTCCTGGCGGCGTTTCTCTTCCTCGGCCTCGCGCTGCAGTTCGGCACTGTTATCCGGCTCCGGTTCGGGCGCTGGCTCGGGCTTCGGTTCCTCGACGGGCGGCGGCGGCGGCCTGGTATCGGGAGTCTCCTGGACCAACGTTGCCTGCACGGTCAGTGGCGTAAGCGGCTTGGGCCGCGCGAAATCGATCGCCACGACCATCGATCCGAAGATGATGATATGCAGCAGCACGGCCATGAAGACCGGGATAATGTTTCGATTATCGCGAATCACGCGGGTGCCTACTCCGGAATCGGGTAGCTATCCAGGGGGTCAGTAATAAAACCGATGTTCTGCGCCCCGGCCTGTTGCAACACGACCATGGCACCTACAACGTTGCCATACGGCACGGCCCGGTCTGCCTTGACGAACATCGGCGTGTCCGGCTTCTCGCCAAGCACGATACCGATGCGCCTCACGATCTCGGCGCCGGTTTGCGGATCTTCCTTGCCGCTGCCCGCGTTGATGTAGAAGTTGCCATCCGCATCGACACTGAGTACCAGCGGGTCGTGCTCAGGCGGAGTTTCGATCGGCTTGGCGTCCGCCTTGGGCAGGTCCACTTCGATGCCCTGAGTCAAAAGCGGCGCGGTGATCATGAAGACGACCAGCAGAACGAGCATGATGTCGATCATCGGCACGACGTTGATCTCGCCCATGAGTTTGCGTTTTTGCAGTGGCGTGGCCATGTCAGCTCCCCTGTTTTGCCCGGGCATGCCGATGCAGGATGCTGGAGAACTCTTCCGTGAAGCCGTCGTAGCGGTACTCGAGTCTCACGACCTTGTCGGCATAGCGGTTGTAGGCGATAACAGCCGGGATCGCCGCGAACAGGCCCATGGCCGTCGCGATGAGCGCTTCCGAGACGTACGGTGCAACCACGGCCAGGGTGGCGGTCTGCTGCTCCCCGATTTCCATGAAGGCGTACATAATCCCCCAGACCGTGCCGAACAGACCCACATAGGGGCTGGTCGAGCCGATCGTCGCCAGCGTCGCTAGGTTTTGCTCCAGGCGATCGACTTCGCGCATCTGCGCGACCCGCATAGCCCGGCGGCACTCCTCGACGATCTTGTTGGCGCTGTCGCCGCCGGCCTGCAGCGCACGATTGAATTCCCGGAAGCCCGATTCAAAAATACTGGCCATGCCGATGCTGCCGCCCTTGGCGCGTGCTGCGCTCTGGTACAGCGTATTCAGGTCGCCACCGGACCAGAAGGCCGCTTCGAATTCGTCCGAAGCATCCTTGGTCCGGCGGATCAGTCGGCGTTTCGTGAAAATGATGCTCCACGACACGACCGAGGCTGCAATTAGCAGAAGCATGACGATCTTCACCGCCAGGCTCGCGCCCATAAACAGACCAATTACGGTCATATCTGCATTCATGATTGGTTATCCTCAAAAAAGGACGGCGGGACACGTTGCGGCCGCATCGTGTCCGCGTCCAGGTAGGCCGCCTTGACGATGCCGCTGATCAGCAGGTCGCCGTCAGTACTATCACGATAAATCTTCTGTTCGATGTCGAATGACACGCGAGTCAGCTTGAGCAGCCGTGCGGTCACGACCAGTTCGTCAGCCAGGCGCGCCGCCACGTGGAATTTAACCTGGACTTCGGCGACCACGAATATACGGCGCTCCTCGTTCTGTAACCTGACCATGTCGATGCCCAGCGAGCGCAGCCATTCGGTCCTTGCGCGTTCCATGAAGCGCAAATAGTTTGCGTAATACACGACGCCCTGTGCATCCGTGTCTTCGTAGTAAACGCGCAGAGGCAGCTGGAAGGGTTGGACGTCAGTCATCGGTAAACGGCAATTCGCCGGTGCCCGCCGGCTGCGGCGGCGTCAGGCCAAAGTGCAAATACGCATTCTTCGTGGCCACGCGGCCACGGGCCGTACGCATCATGAAACCCTGCTGAATCAGGTAGGGCTCGAGGACGTCTTCGATCGTGCCGCGTTCCTCGCCAATGGCCGCCGCCAGGCTTTCGATACCGACCGGGCCGCCATCGAACTTCTCGATGATCGTCATGAGCAAGCGCCGGTCCATTGCATCGAAGCCATGTGGATCAACTTGCAGAACATCCATCGCGCCCGCTGCTACTGCGCCTGTTACGACGCCGTCACCCTCGACCTCGGCAAAATCCCGCACTCGGCGCAGCAGGCGATTCGCGATACGCGGCGTGCCGCGCGAACGGGTCGCGATCGCGACGGCCCCCTCATCTTCGATTGGCAGATTCAGGATGCCGGCTGACCTGCGCGCAATACCTTCGAGGTCCGTCGTGGTATAGAACTCCAGCCGCTGCACGATGCCGAAGCGATCCCGTAACGGCGAGGTCAACAAGCCGGCACGGGTCGTGGCACCGACGAGCGTGAAAGGCGGCAGGTCCAGTTTGATGGAGCGTGCAGCCGGCCCCTCGCCAATCATGATATCGAGCTGGAAATCTTCCATCGCCGGATAGAGCACTTCCTCGACGACAGAGCCAAGGCGGTGTATCTCATCGACAAACAACACATCGTTCGGCTCGAGATTCGTCAGAATGGCTGCGAGATCGCCGGGCCGTTCGAGTACCGGACCGGATGTCTGCCGCAGGTTGACGCCCATTTCATTCGCGACAATGTGCGCCAGCGTCGTTTTACCGAGTCCCGGCGGACCGAAAATAAGTACGTGGTCGAGTGCTTCGCTGCGACGCCGGGCCGCCTCGATAAACACGCCCATTTGCTGGCTGACGCTGGGCTGGCCGTGATAGTCGGCGAGCTTCTTCGGTCGGATCGCGCGGTCAAATGCCTTGTCCTCGGGGGCCGCTTCGGCCGTCGACAACCTGTCGTGTTCCACATTCGCCATCAGAGCGCCGCCTGCCTCAACGCCTGCCGGATAATGTCTTCGGCAGACTGGTCATCTATGTCGAGTTTGCCCAGCAGCTTGTTCACTTCGTTCACCTTGTAGCCGAGCGCTACGAGCGCATCGGTCGCTTCCGATTTCGGGCTGGCCTCGACCGAAATCTTCTGGCCCGGCAAGGTCGGTGTGCCAACATCGCCAATCTTGTCGCGCATCTCCATGATCAGGCGCTCGGCGGTCTTCTTGCCGATGCCCGGAACCCTGGACAAGGTTGCAGCGTCTTCGTATTCGACGCAGCGGCGAAAATCATTGGCGGACATGGCCGAGAGTACGCCGAGCGCCATCTTGGCACCGACCCGGTTGACCTTGAGCAGGGTCCGGAATAACGCCCGTTCCTCGTCCGTCGCGAAGCCGTAGAGAATCTGTGCATCTTCACGCACCAGCAAATGCGTATGAAGAAACAGCTCCGCACCAATTTCGGGAAGGTCCAGGAAGGTCGACATGGGCGTTTCGACTTCGTAGCCAACGCCGCTGCATTCCAGCACGATGTGAGGCGCATGTTTTGCGGCAAGGCGGCCGCGCAGCGAACCGATCATTGCATGCTCGCGATCGGCTTGCCCGTGCCGAGCTGCGCGTGCACGCGACGCTGGTTGCCATGACACAGCGCTGCCGCCAGCGCGTCCGATGCATCGGGGGCCGGGGTACCGTCGAGTTGCAGTATGGATACGACCATGTGCTGGACCTGCTCTTTGGTTGCCGCCCCCGTACCGACCACGGCTTGCTTGATTTCCCGCGGCGCGTACTCGAACACGTCGATGTTGTGCTCGAACGTCGCGCACAGGGCCGCCGAGCGCGCGTGACCGAGTTTCAGAGCACTACCGGCGTTCTTGTGCATAAAGACGCTCTCGATGGCGACGATGTCCGGCTGAAACTCGGCGACGATGCCGCCCACGGATTCAAAGATCTGCCGCAGTCGATCGGCAAACGCACCGTCCATGCTTTTTATAGTGCCGCTCGTTACGTAGCTCGGCGTGTCGCCCAGAAAATCGAGGACACCAAATCCGGTCAGGCGCGAGCCTGGATCAATCCCGAGAATGCGTCGTTGGTCAGTCAAAAGCGTCTCAAATCTGTGCCAGTACGTCTTCGCTAATGTCAGCGTTCGAATACACTTCCTGGACGTCGTCCAGGTCTTCGAGCACTTCGAGCATCTTGATCATGGACCCGGCTTCCTTGGCGCCGAGTTCCGCGTTCGTCGAGGCGCGCATCGTAATTTGTGCCGATTCGGCCTCCATTCCGGTCGCCAGCATGCTGTCGCGAACCTGCTCGAAGTCATCGGGCGAGGTCAGCACCTCGATAGAGCCGTCGTCGTCGGCAATGACGTCTTCCGCGCCCGCCTCGATGGCCGCTTCCATCACAGCATCCTCATCGCTGCCCTCCGGGAACATCAGCTGGCCAACCTTGTTGAAAAGATAGTTGACGGACCCATCGGCGCCCAGGTTGCCGCCGAACTTGGCAAACGCGTGGCGGACGTCGGCCACCGTGCGATTTCTATTGTCGGTCAGGCAATCCACCATCACGGCCGTGCCGCCGGGCCCGTAGCCCTCGTAACGAATCTCGAAGAAGTCGTCGCCGTCCATCTCACCGGCACCACGCTTGATGGCGCGATCGATGTTGTCTTTCGGCATCGACTGGGCCTTGGCCTTGTCGACGGCGAGGCGCAGACGCGGATTGGCGTCCATATCGCTGCCGCCCATCTTGGCCGCAACGGTAATCTCGCGTATCAGCTTGGTGAAAAGCTTGCCGCGCTTCTTATCCTGGGCGCCCTTGCGGTGCTGAATATTCGCCCATTTACTATGTCCTGCCATGGTGTCCTGCTTGTAAGATGCCCAAGTGTGAGTCTCGGCGCGATTTCCTGGCCGAAACTGCGCGTATGATAACGGGAATTTCCGCCAACAGCACTCAAGAAGACCCTTTCCACATGTCTCCTTCCAGCGACGAAAATCCGGCCCGCGACGACAATCGTGACGGCATAGTCGACGCCATGCGCGAGTATGTCGCCGGTTTACCCGACAAGGAGGGACTGGATCGCTGTGTCGAAGAGGGACAGGCCATCGCTGACATCGTGGCGCCGCTGGGGTTGCCGCCCCACATCCTGGCGGCCGTTCTGGCCTACCCGCTTTGCCGCGACGATATGCTGAGCGATAAATCTTTTCAAAACAATGAATTAAAAGATGTATCTCGATACGTTATAGGATTGCAACAGCTCGACCAGTTCTCACTGCCCGAGCATTGGCAGCCCGGTGAGGCCCTCGCAATCCAGCAGTCCGATGCGCTGCGGAAGATGCTGCTTGCCGTCGTGAGCGACGTCAGGCTCGTCCTCGTACGCATCGCGGATCAGCTCTACAGGCTGCGTGAAGCCAAGGATGCATCGCCGGCGGAGCGGCAGGCGCTGGCCATCGAGACTCGCGAAATCTACGCCCCGCTCGCCAGTCGTCTGGGTGTCTGGCAGCTGAAATGGGAGCTTGAAGACCTGGCATTTCGGTACCTGGAACCCGACACCTACGCTGATATCGCCCGCGCACTTCGCGAAAAACGCACCGAACGCGTTGGTTTTATCGATGACTTTCAGCAGATTCTCGGCAAGGAACTGGAGGCAGAAGGCATCAAGGCCGAGATATCGGGCCGGCCGAAGCACATCTACAGTATCTACCGGAAGATGCTGCGCAAGGATCGCGGCATCGAGGCGCTCTATGACATCCGTGCCGTGCGCCTGCTGGTGGATACCGTAGGCGACTGCTACGCGGCGCTTGGCATCGTTCATAATCTCTGGTCTTACATTCCAGGCGAATTCGACGATTACATCGCCAATCCCAAGGACAACGACTACCAGTCACTGCACACGGCGGTCGCCGGTCCCCAGGGCAAGACCGTCGAGATTCAGATCCGGACCCACGACATGCACCGCCATGCCGAGCTTGGCGTCGCCGCACACTGGCGCTACAAGGAAGGCGGCGGCGCGCCCGCGGCCTTCGACCAGAAGATCCAGTTCCTGAGGACACTGCTCGAACCCGCTGACGACGGGACCGACCTCCTCGACCAGATTCGCGACGATTTTTTCGAGGACCGGGTTTACGCCGTCAGCCCGAAAGGCGACGTGGTCGAATTACCGGCGCAGGCGACGCCGCTGGATTTTGCGTACCACGTTCACACGCAGGTCGGGCATCGCTGTCGCGGGGCCAAGGTCAATGGCCGCATCGTGCCGCTTACCTACCATGTTAAAAACGGTGACCAGATCGAGATCATTACAGGCAGCCAGGCGCATCCCAGTCGTGACTGGCTGAGCCCCAAGCTCGGCTACCTGGCCGGCGGCAGGGCCCGCGCAAAGGTCCGTAACTGGTTTCGACAACAGGATCGCGACCAGCACATGCGCCAGGGCCGCGAGGTACTCGATCGCGAATTGTCGCGCCTGAACGTCAAGGATGTTCCGACCGAAGCCATCGCCAAGCAGCTCAAGCACAAGGACAGTGACGCGCTCTGTGTCGCACTCGGCGCCGGGGACCTGACGTCAGCCGCTATTGCCACGGCCCTCCAGCATATCCGGGGTACCGATATCGCGGAGCGCATACGCCCACGCCGTACGCGGAAGAAGTCCGAGACCTCCGGCGCGACCGGCGTGACTGGAGTAGGCGATCTGTTGTGCAACTTTGCGCGCTGCTGTCGCCCTGTCCCGCCCGAACCCATCGTGGGCTACATCACCCAGGGACGCGGCGTCAGCATCCATCGTCAGGATTGCGGCAATTTTCTCGGTCTGAATCAGCGTCACCCCGAACGCATCATCTCGATCAGCTGGGGTGAATCGGACTCGGCGGCGTACCCGGTGGACCTCAGCCTGCACGCTTTCGACCGCTCAGGTCTGATTCGGGATATCACGGCGGTGCTCGCAGACGACGACGCAAACATCCTCGATATGCGAAGTCACACGGACAAGAAGTCCATGCAGGTTGTCACCGATATCAGTATAGAGATTAAAGACCTGCCGACGCTAAGCGCCGTCATTTCCAAGCTGGAGCAGCTACCTAATGTCGTATCAGTCAGGCGCAAGGCCTGACCGACACCGGTTACCCACTACTGTCCCGGGCTATTCAGCGACGGCCGGGCGATCCTTCCCTTTGCCCTTCGCGATATCCGTGGCCAAAGCCATCATCGACGTCAGGTCGCCGAGATTGGCGGGCACGACATAGGTGTTGCCGGTCTTGGCGAGCTTGCCGAACTCGCCGATATACTGTTCCGCAATACGCAGCTGCATGGCTTCAGGACCGCCCTGGTCAACGACGGACTTCGCCACTCGTCTCAGGCCTTCCGCCGTTGCGGTGGCGACGGCCATAATAGCTTCCGCCTCACCCTGGGCCTCGTTAATCTGCATGGTTTTCGTGGCTTCGGATTCTTTGATCACCCGCTGCTTCTCACCCTCGGCCTCGTTGATCTTGGCGTCTCGTTCACCTTCGGAGGTCAGGATGACGGCACGCTTTTCACGTTCCGCGCGCATCTGTTTCTCCATCGCACTCAGGACGTCCTGCGGCGGGTTGATGTTCTTGATTTCGTAACGCAAAACCTTCACGCCCCAGGGGTCCGAAGCCTTGTCCAACTCCGCAACCACGTTCTGGTTGATCGTGCCGCGCTCTTCGAAGGTCCGATCGAGATCGATCTTGC